>CAYZUW010000282.1:0-5692 GCA_964481325.1 uncultured Saprospiraceae bacterium | reverse complement strand
TCTTTGCTAACTCCTAATGCCTAAAACCTAACTCCTTTTTTTTATCTTAACGAGAAATCAAAATGACCCTGTCATGTATCGTTTGACTAGTACACTCAAGTTTTTATTCTTTTATTATTTGATAGGCTTTGTATTTATCCCCAAGACTAGCGCACAAGTGTTTATTGCGGGAGAAACCTATCTTGATTCTACACAATTTGTAGAATATCGAGCAGGTAATTTACCTATTATTTTGTCAGCACCGCATGGAGGTGGCTTACGACCAGACACTATCCCAGATAGAGAATGTGATGGCTGCGTCACAACAAGTGATTCATGGACACAAACCATCACGGAAGGTGTTTACGATGCTATTGTAGAGCGGACCGGTTGTTTTCCGCACGCTGTAATCAACCTATTACATCGTATTAAGTTTGATGCGAACCGCGATGTAGAGGAGGCCGCTTTGGGTAATGCTACAATAAAGCAAGCCTGGAGAGGATATCACCAAATGATAGATTCTGCCAAAGCTAGAGTTGCCCTTGAATACGATCGTGGGCTGTTCTTGGATATGCATGGGCATGCACATACGATTCAACGCATTGAATTAGGCTACCTACTCAGTAGGACAGAACTGCAGCTCTCTAATCAGGAATTAGATACAGAAACTTACATTGCAGAAAGCAGTATTCGCAGTCTAGTGGGGGATAATGAATTAGTACAAAGTCACTCCGAATTATTGAGGGGAGAAGAGAGTATGGGGACTTTATTAGAGATAAAAGGGCTACCTGCGGTGCCTAGCATGCATGATCCATTTCCGATGAATGGTGAAGCTTATTTTTCTGGCGGCTTCAATACAGTGAGGCATGGGTCTAGAGATAATGCAGGGTCCATTGACGCCATCCAAATAGAAATGAATCAAGACATACGATTTGACGAAGACAAGAGGCTCATGTTGATTGACTCCTTGGCGAGCGTTATTTTAGACTACATTAGTATTCACTATGAAGAAGATTTCATGGACAACTTTTGTAATGTCAGCACGAGTGTAAACAGTGGGAGTAGCACGCCTTCTGCATTCTCGATTTACCCCAATCCTAATAATGGAATTTTTCAAATTCGTACAGACCTACAAGATTATGAGTTGTCCATTATCGACCAGCTAGGTCAAGTTGTTTTCAGAGATTCTGATTCACTAACAGATATTGACCTTTCCTCTTTACCTAGTGGTCTTTATCTTGTACAGCTCAACAAAGATGGGGTGTTTTTGCCAGCTAAGAGATTTGTCAAATTTTAGGGAAGTGTTTTTACACGCTTGAT
Organism: uncultured Saprospiraceae bacterium; assembly: GCA_964481325.1. GTDB lineage: Bacteria > Bacteroidota > Bacteroidia > Chitinophagales > Saprospiraceae > JALZVN01. The sequence goes on along the minus strand of CAYZUW010000282.1, from coordinate 4,393 downwards.
GAAGCCCATCAAAATAAATTATAGATAATTTAGTGATTTCAAAAATATGTTTGTTTCTTTTTTGTTAGTCTATGGCTATGCCATCAATTCAATACACGTGTCATGTTTCAGCACGCTAATACCTAATAGCTAAAACCTAATTCCTTTTTTACATTTAATGTTTTTCCGTTTTACATTTATTTATACATCGCTATTCCATTGAATTCATTACATTTGAAATCATAAAATTACCACCTATGAAATTGGATGCCAGTACAGTAGAAGAGTATTTAGCGGCCGTGCCTGATGAGCGTAAGCCCTACTTCAATCAATTAAGAGAAACTATCTTGAAGAATATTCCTAAAGGATTTGAAGAGTGTTTTTCCTATAACATGATAGGTTATGTGGTGCCGCTTGCAAAATACCCAGAGGGCTATCATTGCAATCCTAAATTGCCTTTGCCCTTTGTCAATATCGCTTCTCAAAAAAACTTCATTGCTTTGTACCACTCAGGTATCTATGCGGATCCCGAAGTACACGACTGGTTTGTTGCAGAGTATCCTAAGCATTGCAAGCGCAAATTGGATATGGGTAAAAGCTGTGTGCGTTTCAAGAAACCAGAGGAGATCCCATTTAAGCTTATTGCCCAGTTGATGAAGAAGTTCAAGATGAAAGATTGGATTGCGTTGTACGAAAAGAACGTTAAGCGGAAGTAGCCAATACGAGATTATCGATGATACTTACTAATACATCGGTTAGATTCACAAGGGCTTTGTTGATTTGCCAGTTGTCTTTGTTTCTAGGTTCCACATAGTTAGATATGGCTCTGAGTTGTAGGAAGCGTTTTCTTTGACTCAAGCAAACTTGAAAAAAAGCAGCGCCTTCCATGTTCTCAATATCAGCTCCAAACTTAGCCTCAATCAGATCAATACTTTTTTGGCTTCCTGAAACCTTATTGACGCTGATAGAACTTACTTGAGGTAAAAAAGAAAACTCACTGGCAGAAGGATTAATCAATTTTCCATTTTTGAACGGAGATTTATTGGAAGGCAGTAGGTCTAAGTCGTGTACAGACAGCAACTGACCGTCTTGATCTTCAGCCCCAAGGTCTCCATACGATTCTTCGGTGACACTCACTACTGTGCCGATTTCGATATCTCTATTAAAAGCGCCTGCCAGTCCGATAAGAATCAACAAATCACTTTCTTTTTGTAGCACTTGACTCGAGTGGATGGCAGTATTTACAAGACCGACCCCGCAGACAGAAAGGGAGATACTCAACTCGTTTTTCTTATAGATACCAGATTCTAAAGTGAAGTTTTTTTCAAGATAATTTAATAATGCGGCAGATTCGAAAATAGTAGGAGAGAGGATAGTTAGGTGCACGGCTTATTTTTTAATGGGAAAGTCATAACGTAGTCCTATTCCTGGGCTGATGCCTAATATGGTTTGGTACTCCGTCGCTAGGTCTATTTTGAAATTATCGCCAAGTTTCAAACCTATGCCTAAACTTAGGCTGGTAGGTTCTGTATGCGCGCCTATACGAAGATTGAATATATCTGAAAAAGAATAGTCTATCCCAATTTTATATCTTGGTGTGAAATCCAGTTCTGCTTCTACATCCGCCATCAAGCTAAGATGTTTTGAAGGCCGATAATTTAAACCGAAGCTAAGGACATTTTCTAGCGGCTCGTCATCGACGCCGCTGTCGACGGAAATTGGATTAAAAAAATGGGCGCCTAAGTCTATTTGCTGCCCGATAGCAGCAAGAATACCCAACTCCACAGTATAGGTATTGGCGTTTCCGAATTCATTGATTCGAGTACCTATGTAATCAAATTGCGCTCCAAAGCTAAACCGCTTCCCTAGTTTTCTGGCGTAAGCAAGGCCTATTTTTTGCTCGTTAAATTCATCAAAACCAAAGTAGTTTATCACGAAGCCAAAGGTACCTGCTGCGCTGGGTATGGCAAAACCGACAGTATGATTGGCCAGTTCACCCAAATTGAATCTACGTTCTGTATTCACGCTGATGCTTGCACTTTTAAGATGGGTAAGGCCAGCCTGATTTCCAAATAAAGCATTGATGTCTTTTCTTGCAAATGCTGTTTCGCCCATGCTAAGTATTTCAGCAGATTGCGATAGCGCTAGAGAGGGTATAATAAAGAGTAAAATAGATGCAACAAATAATTTCATATAAGCCTAAAGATACAACTAAACTTCAATACTATTGCTTTTACAAATAGCATTATAAAATCTTCCTGCTTCGGTGATTGTTCTATCTCTAGTTTCTAAATCTACACTCGCTAAACCGAACTGGAAAGTAGGTCCTAGATTCCATTCAAAATTGTCAAAAGTACTCCAATGAATATACCCCCTAATGTCCACTCCATCCTCAATGAGTGTATGGATCACAGTCAAATAGTCCTTTAGACACTGAATTCGGACTTGAGGATCAGCCGAACAAATTCCATTTTCCGTAATGATAACCGGCATTTTGTATTGGTCATATAGTCGTTGGATATTATAGCCTAAGCCTTCGGGCTTATACGCCCACATACCATCGTGCGGATACCCCATTTCTGCTAATTTTCCTGCTTGGTCTATTTCGGTAATAGGGCCAGGATTAAACAAAATATGGGCATAGTAGCTGATACCGAGATAGTCTACTTTCTGGAACAAATCTGCAGTTTGTTTGACAAACCACCAGTCTGTAAAACGGGCTACCAGTTTGCCGATAAAGTCTAGACCTTCAAATAGGGCTGTGTTAAGGGAGATGCCTATGGCCTTGTCTGGCGTTTCTTGTTTGATGAATGGATAGATTTGATTATGTGCCTTAGCCATGTTTTTTAAGGCGTGGGTGCCCTTAAATATGTTTTTCTGTTGAGGAGGAAAGTTGCCCGTAATATAGGCGTTAAGACAAAACACATTAGGTTCGTTAAAGGTATTCCAATTGAAAACATATTCTTTGAAGTGAAGAACACACTTTTTAGCAAAATCTAGAAAGACAGGAATGTTTTCTGCATTGAGCCAAGCATTCGTTTTGTCAAACCAAACAGGATGTGTAAAGTGGTGTATCACAAACATAATTTGAATGCCACGTTCGTTGAGCTTCTGGAAAAAGTCAGCGTATTCCTTTACCACCTCTGTATCAAAGTCTCCGTAGGCTTTTGTTTGCAGACGAGCCCAGTCTACACCACATCTATAGACAGAACCGAATTCCGCAATGATCTCAATATCTTCCTCTCGCCGCAGTTCATGATCAGCAGTTCTGTCAAAGATGTATCCATCCTGAGATTTGAAGCCTTTCCAGTTATGATTCGATGCTGTCTCTATCTGGGCTGCGGCAGTGGAAGTACCCCATAAAAACCCATCTGGAAAATCTAAACGCATACAGTGTACTTAGGCCAAGCTTTTAATAAATAAATCGTGGTGTTTGATGTTTATTATCCTGATAGGTAAAGTGTATGCCAACTCCATAAGCTTGGGCATCAGCAACTTGAATTCCTACTGGATTTACATGCATACTGATATCTTCCGAAACATCAAAGGAAGCCAAATGAGCATCCACGAAAGCATCTACAGAATTCAAAATCCATGCAAGAGAAAAGAATATGATACCCTGTTGACGTCTTTTATTGAATCGATCTCTTAGAGTAAGTAAACTACTTTCGCTAAGCGTAGGGAAGGGATTAATCGTTTCAGGGTCGTCATCTACAACTGCTAGATAAGCTGATCTGAAAGTCTTATAATCTTCTGTACTGCTTTTGATAAGGTAGCCCAAGCCCCCTAAGGCGCCATAAACAAATGGCAATTTCCATATTTTTTTATTGTAGACCTGACCGCTTCCTGGTAAGATAAGACTCATAGCAGCAGCTCTATTTGGATTAGGGTATTTCTTGTCCAAAATAGATTTAATTAATTTGAATCGGACTTTTTCCGGAGCCGTGTTTTCTTGAACTTGAGTACTGTCTTGAAGGATATTTAGATCGGTATTGCCTATCTCTTTTTCTATCTCATTAGTAGTTGGTATATCTGAGGTACTAGGGCGCTGCGCTAGAATGAGCGTGGTGAAAAACACCAAACAAAGGCAAAAAACAAAACGAACAGTATACAGCATTTTTTACTCTTCTATCATCTCCAGAATGCGATTAAAGTCGTCGACGTCTGAAAATGGTATTATAATTTGGCCTTTATGGCGACCTTTAATTTTGATATCAACTTTAGAACCTAACTGTTTTCTGAGGTTACGTTGTACGTCTCTGTACTCTATAGGTAACTCATTTGCAGCAGATTTGCCTGATCCAGGCTTTAAATTCCTAAGTTTTACCGCTTTTTCGGTATCTCTCACAGAGAGGTTCTCTTTTATTATCTTATGAAAGAGGGCCAATTGTTGGTCAACGGTTGTAAGGCCATG
>CAYZUW010000281.1:0-5705 GCA_964481325.1 uncultured Saprospiraceae bacterium | reverse complement strand
GATAGACTGGCCTGCCATAATGCCTTAGCATTAGCGAGTATTTTCAACGCAGATAGTGGGCAAAAGAAAAAGCAGAAAAGTCCCAAACCAATTTCCGTTGAGTATAAATTAAAAGTACATTTTTCTGTGCGCATAGTCTACCACTACAACGTCTTTGGATAGTTGAGATAAACTTAAAATACCATTTAAGGTAATGCCTAGGGTAGCGTTTACATCTTCAAAATCCTTATGCAAATATGTTTGATTAGAGAAACAGGCGTTTCCTATATAAAAGCTTTCTAGCTGTACTTTTTGTATTTCTTTGTTGGTATTCGCTAAGCACTTCATCGTAGCCGTATCATTCGTTTGAATGACCATGTTTAGATTATGCAATGTTTCAGTATCTATAAAGTGAATAGAAGAACCGCTATCTAAAGCAAATTGGTAAGTTTTATTTTCGATTTTTACAGTCGCTATTGGGATGTCATGTACAAGCTCAATATTAACTTTATTTTCAAATTGCTTTCTTTCCGATTTCTGCAATCTATCTGAAAGTGTGATTCTAGACTTAGCAAAATCTATGTACAACACTTTTGGTAAAAAGAAATGCCCACCGATGATTCCTTTCAAGTCAATGCCCAAGTGATCTTCGATTGGTTCAAGGCTTATTATTTGGGCCTCGATATTCTCTTGGTAAAAAGTACCAACCGTTAACTTCTGTAATGTTTTAGTAGATATTTGCGATGTCCCACCGAGGGTAACGATACTGTGATCACTATTAATCACTGCGCCATCTAAGAATATGCCGTCAGAGCCCGTATCTAACAAATACGACCCAGTTTGACCATCTACCTCAGCTTGTATAATAGTAAGACCATTGATGGTTTCAAACGGAAAACTAATACTTGCATTGCTTGCACACACCAATGAAGACAGCCCTAGAACTAAAATAAGGCTTAAATGAAATCGAAGTATGTGTATTTGAGAAAGCACTGTACGTTATATATCTACTTTTACGTCTTAAATATATATACAAGCTCCCACAAAATCAACATTCAGGTTACATAAATTTAACATTGGGTTAACATTGGAGGCTTAATTGACTGATAATCAATAGAAGTACCAATCATTAAACATTAAAATGCCTCGAACAGAACGCGTATTCTACTAAATTATTGAAAACTGCGGTAGAATCCAGGTGGAGAGGAACAAGAGGAGGGACTCTGGGTGTTTTAAACTTACCTAGGCAGATAAGGACAAAAAAAATAGACCCTAGCATTCACAGAATGCTAGAGTCGTATTTAAAAATGATTAATAATTCTTTAAATCACATTGGCATTATAGCCAAGGATCTTCTTTTATTCTTTTGAAAATTTATATCCTAAACTCAAACTATAGTCCACACCAGGAGAATAAGATTGAATCACAAACTCTTGACCTTTAAATTCAGCTGCTTCTCTATATGCAGCATTTAAGATATTGGATGCACCTGCCGTCAAAGTAAATTTATTATTTAACTTTTGTGAGATTCTGAAATTCAATAATGCTCTTGATTTTACAAAATAGTTTGGAGTAGCTCCACGAGTCACTACTGAAATAGCATCTCCAATCATGTTAAATGACAAACTTGCTTTTGTTCCTTTTTGAGAACTATAAGAAAGCGTAGAATTGAATACATAAGGAGCTTGACCAAACACTTGTCTAGTATCTTCTGCATCTGGCTGAGACACTCTTATTTGAGTTAGCTCTTCAGCGTCGATATCCGTTTCAGAGTGGATATAAGTAAAGTTAGTAGCGATATCAAATCCATTCAAGAATGTAGCTAAAGATCCAAGTTTCTTTCTAAACTCAACTTCCACACCAATCAATCTTGCGCTATCTACATTTCTATACGTCAACTCAGTATTTTGTGCTTCTGGGTTAAATGTTCTTTCGATAGGATCCGTGAAGCCCTTCGCAAAAGCACCTACAGAAAAACTCTCACCTGCTTTAGGAAATACCTCCCAACGCAAATCAAGATTGTCAATACTCGTACGCTGCAATTCCGGGTTTCCTACAAAGACAAATCCACCGTCTAATGCAAAAGAAGCGAATGGCGCCAATTCTCTAAAAGTAGGTCTAGCTACTGTACGTGAATAAGAGAGTCTCAATTTTTGATTTTCTGAAAGTTCATAGTTTAAAGTCAAAGAAGGCAATAAATCTGTATTGTTCAATAGGTTTGCATTTCCATCTAAGTTTGGAAATCTATCCAAAGTTGACCCAGTGTCAAATGTTTCTAATCCTACAAATGTACGCTCTAATCTTGCTCCTACGATAGCCGTCAACTTATCTGTTAGCAATAGATTAGCTTTTCCAAAAACAGCAGTAGTCGTCGCACTTGCATTGTAATTATTTCTTGCATCGAAGTTGTCTGATACATATACTCCGTCACCGTTATTCTCATACCCATTGGCACCAGCAGTAGCCAAGTTGTTTTCTTGAAAGTAGAAACTTAAATCCAAGAATTGTTGATTGATGATATCGGCATCATTAGGAGGATTGATAGCAGAAACATTATTGTTAAAGTTATATCTGTCTTCTCTAAACTCTCTATTCTTATAGTTGAAGGCACCACCAAATTGTAATGTCCCAGTCAATTCGTTCCACTGATGAAATGGAAGCTCTAATGAAACTCTTGTGTCAGAATTGTTTTGCACCATATTTCTATAAAAACGAGTAGGTACATTATCACTTGAAGGTTTTAGAAATGGGTTTCCAGTGATTGAATTGATTCTATTCGTAAAGAATCTCAAATCAGGATCATCTTGACTTGATCTAGAATAAGCACTTATCCAATTCAATTTTATATTTTCATTCTCTCCAAATAAGTGTTGTCCTTTTGCTTGCACAGTACTCAAGCTTCTTTCTAAATATCTCCAAGACCTAGTTTGAAAAATATCGTCTGGGTCATCAGAATTTTTAGTACCCACTGCATATTTTGCAGTACTTGTTCCAGATTGATTGTGCATCCCTGTAAGGCTAACGATGTTAGCATCATTTATTTTTAATGAACCTGAAAGTAGCGTACCCCACATAGTCTCTTCATTCCCTTCACTATCAGTCAATAAAATTTGAGGATTCAATCTACTAGTTGTAGCGAAATCTCCATTTAACTGGAATATTCCTACTTCTCCATTTTGGTATCCAGAGTAACTACGAGAATAACTTGCTGAGGCGTTCAATCCCAAAGACATACCATTGATGTTATATAGGTTTCCTACGCTGAAAGATCCTCCTTGATTAAGCGGTTTCGCATCTTGGTCTATCGTCCAAGTGTTATCGAAAGCTCTAGTGTTATTAGCCACTTCTGCTGCCGCTGCACCATCGTTAAGACCTGCTGCATAATCTAACAAGACACCAGGTTGGTTCTCAATACTAGCAGGGATTTCTCTAGTGCCATCATCAAATCCTAAGAAATCTGTAGAGCCACCTTCATAGCTCAAAAATTCATTATTGAAATTGCTATTGGAGTTGAAACCAGTAGATAAAGAAGCAGACACGGTATACGTTTCTGGAAAGTCCTTTGTGTTGATGTCCACTAATCCACCAGTCCAATCTCCAGGCAATTCTGGAGAAAAGGTTTTATAGACTACTATATTATCTATCAAAGAAGTAGGGAAGATGTCCATTTGCACCGTATTTCTATTCGGGTCTAGTCCAGGTATCTCGGCACCGTTCATAGTCGTTTTACTGTATCTATCTCCCAAGCCACGTACATATACATACTTGCCGCCTTCAAGGGTTACACCAGTTACACGCTTTACAGCTTGCGCCACATCGCTATCTCCAGATTTTTTAAATTGAGCAGCAGAGATACCATCTAGTACCACAGTAGATGCTTTACGTAATGCGAGTACAGAAGCCTCCGTATTTTTGAATGCCTTAGCAGTGACTACTACGCTTTCTAACTCTACAGAGTCGTCATTTAATGCTATATCCAATGTAGTAGTTTCACCAGCAGTTATGATGACATTTTCTGCAGTGAAGTTTTGAAATCCGATATAAGAAAACTCAATAGTGTAGGTCCCAGGATCTAATTCTAAGACATAGGTACCATCAAATTCTGTGATGGTTCCTGTAGAAGTTCCAGCGATAACAACGTTACCACCTATTACTTCCAAAGAAGAAGCTTTTTCGGTAACTGTTCCGCTGAGTGTTCCTTTTTGTGCTATCGCAGAAGTGGATAAAAACACAATAGAAAAAATTAGTGCAATAAACTTATTAATCATTTTTTGTAAATATGGAATTTTAAAAATTGCTAGACTGACCGTCGAGCCAGCCTAGCATTAATCGTATTGTTAGTTAGTTATAGTAAACAAATCTGTACCTGTTGTACCCGCTGCAATTTCCCAGAAAGTGTTACACTCAAGTCTTAAATTTCCGTCTTGGAATTGACGGAATGAATCTTGGTCTTGACCTTCTAAGTCTTCTACATCTATACCTCTACCGTAGTTAAAAAAGATAGAATTGTAGTATTCTCCACCAGCATTATCTCTGAAAGTTATCGCTCTACTGCCCGGGTTTCCGATAGAAGTTACGTTGGCAAAAACAGGCGTAGCAAATGGAGCAGCTTCTTCTGGGTTTGTTCCACCATCATGCTCTCCTCCACGATCAGCCTCACCATCTGTAGGATCTTGGTGTACGATTACAAATTGATTGACACCTCTATATCCTTCATCATAGTCTAATCCATCATCTCCACAGAAAATAGAAAGTAGGTGACTCGTATTTACAGTTCCACCAAACCATTCTATACCGTCATCACGATTTCCAATCACTTCGACAAAGTCTATAGTAGTACCAGATCCTACGCCTCCTAGCGTCAAACCATTGATTTCATTATCTGCACCAATGTTTGTACCTCCATGACGGATAGAAACATATCTGATGATTCCAGAATTGTCAGCGTCATTATTCCCACCGTACAAGCCTCTTGGCTCATTCGTATCGATACCCTCTATCGCAGACTCGCCAGGATTACTGTTTAGGCTTGCGCTTCCCAATACGATAAGGCCACCCCATCTACCTCTTTCTGAAGCTGGCGTAAGACCAGTATCTCCATCAAAAGTAAATACGATAGGTTGGTCAGGAGTTCCATCTGCTATGATAGTCGCTCCACGTGCTATGATCAAGGCAGACGCATTTGCTCCTTCACCAGATACACCTTGGATGACCGTACCAGGTTCTATTTCTAAAGTTTGACCTTCATTGATAAAAACTAAACCATTCAATACATATGTATTGTCATTTGTCCAGGTAATCGTATTCCCTGCTTCTGAAGTTATTGCGTCCGTAACCATAACTATATTGCCTAAGCTCAGGCTATTGGTTCCGCCACCCGCAAGAATATTCTCATAAGAAGACCAATTGGCAAACCATGGTGTCCCGTTTGGTTCGATTGCTCCTTTATAGTCAGTTGTCTCTGTTCCAGCACCAGGGCTACAGATGGCACCCAAATCATTCATAGGCATAAAAGATGACGTAAAGCCAGGGTCTAAAGTATTATTTTGAGCCTCATCAAAAGACGCTGCAAAAACTTCAGCAGCATTTACGGCTGGCACTCCACCAGGAGTATCTATCTCATCCTCATCGCAAGAAGTAAAAAATCCGAATGCGGCAATTGCGAAAAGCACTAAAAATAATCTGTTTAAATTTCTCATAAATTGTAAAATATATTGGTTAACGTA
>CAYZUW010000280.1:0-5731 GCA_964481325.1 uncultured Saprospiraceae bacterium | reverse complement strand
TTAACAGATGTTGTACAATTTGGTTTGGACACCCTTAGAGATCTAGAGGTGATAGCAACAATCTCCAATGTAGACGGCACGAATACATTATACGAAGAAAGTGTTTTCATAGATGAACTAGCCCCCAATCTAAACCATTTTGACATTACATTTCCACCTTATATACATGAAGGAGGTATTGGAGAATTTAAATTAACCTACAGCTCTTCTGATGATTTAGATGATGGCAATACGAATGATAACGCTTTCGAATATCCTTTTGAAATCACTCAAAATTTGCTAAAAAAACACAGGGACACAGAAATCACCAAAAACGTATTTCCAACAGGCTTAGATCAAAATAATTTTATAATAAGTAATTGGGCCATTGCCAATCACTTTCACATACCCAATGGAGCAGGGATGAGTGTTGATGAAGTGTTTTTTGAAATCCCTAATAGATTTCAGATGAATGATTTTGGAATTACGTATGTAATAAATGATCCTGACATTGTCATTGATGTTACACTCTATGAATGGGACAATCTAAATTCAGACGACTTTGCAACTCCAAATGAATATACACCAGTCGGGTCAGAAGTATTTACAGTTACTGGGGGCGATGGCAATAGCCCAAATAGAATTAAGCTTGAGAATTTAATTTCTATTGATGAAAATATTCCTTTGAAAGATGACCAAGATTACATTTTAGCCTTAGAATATAGATCTACTACTAACCCTACTAAGCTCTTTGCTGTGAAAGCTAGTATAAGTCTAAATTATGATGCTACTATACAATCAAATATATTACAAAACCAATTGCGCTTTGGTGCAATGACTAGAATAGGAGATACTGACGTTTTTGACAGTTTTGCTTTTGGAGGAAATGTAATCCCCAATCTTTGGATGTCAGTTACAGAAAATACAACTGCCACTTCGACTACAGTCTTACCCCCAAATGCAATTAATGTTTTTCCTAATCCCGCAAAAGAATTAACAAGAGTTACATTTGATTTTGAATTGGAACCAAATGCAAGCCTTGAGCTCTTGGATATTAATGGTAGATCCATTAAGCGCATCTCAATTGCCAATAATCAGGCAGAGATAAATTGTGCTGATCTAGCCAATGGGACCTATCTATTAAAATACAGCAGCGGCAAATCAAGTGGGCTACAAAAATTAATAGTGATGCACTAAGAAAGTTTATCCAATTCGTCTTTGAGGATTTCGATTCTTTGCTTGGCGTCTGCTTGCTTTTTCTTTTCATTTTCGACTACTTGTGGAGGGGCACCAGCAACGAATTTTTCATTTGAAAGCTTTTTAGTAGCTGAATTATACAGCTTTTCGTTTCTTTCTATTTCAGCATTTATTCGTTCTGTCTCTTCGGCAACGTTGATTTCTTTAACAATTTCAACGTAGTAGCGATCTGCACCAGAAATAAAAGATAACATATCCGCAGGTTCCTCCTCTACCAAAGTCAATGAAGAAAGGTTTGCCATTTTCATCAGTAAGTTCTTCACTGATTCACTTCCAAACAATGAAGCTGTATTCTCAGATTTAATAGCTACGAAGTTTAAAGGATCTTTTGGACTCTTGGCATTGGATGACCTGGCATCTCTAACCGCCGTAATCAATTCTTTAATTTGCTCTATTTTTTTGATTTGGGCGCTATCAAATGACGCTCCTGAAGGATACCTACTTACTATACAGTCATCTCCTACTTCTCTGTCTTTGAGTTTATGCCATATTTCTTCTGTTACAAAAGGCATAAAAGGATGCAGTAATGTCATCAATTGCTCAAAAAACTTCAAGGCCTCTTGCTTGGTCTCTGGATCTATCGGCTGACCATAGGCGGGCTTTATCATTTCTAAATACCAACTACAAAAGTCACCCCATATAAAATTGTACAAACTCATGAGTATATCACTCAATCGATAATTTTCAAACTTATCTTCCGTCTCCGTGATAATCTGTTGAAGTTTATTTTCAAACCAAGCTGCAGCTTCCACATTTATTTCTCTCAATGAAGCATCAAGCGAATTGCTTTCTTCCCAGCCCTGAATAAGCCTCAAGGCATTCCACATCTTATTGCAGAACTTTTGCCCCTGATCGCACAGACTACTTTCGTTTAATACCTTTTTGGTGACTGGGTCAATTGGTGCATCAAAAATCACATCGTTTCCTACAGAACCAGAAGTAATCATTCCAAATCGCACTCCATCCGCACCGTAGTTATCTATTAGCGCTAAAGCATCAGGCGAATTACCCAATTGCTTACTCATTTTCTTGCGCTTACTATCTCTCACCATTCCGGTAAAATATACATCTTTGAATGGCATTCTTCCAGAAATTAATACCCCAATTATCCGTTTGGGATATGAGATTATTCCAAGTAACTCAACAGCTAATGTAAATAAGAATCTCAAAGTTGAGGTCTCCCCTAACCCACCTCATGCTGATATCACTATTAACTTATCGATTGATAAATCAATAGATATGGAAGTATCTATCATAGATTTGACGGGCAGAGTTATCTCAAGCAAAACATTCAATGGAGTTACTGAATTAAGAGAAGACTTCAATTTGAATGCTTTATCAAGTGGTGTTTACTTTGTACACATCAACACTGTTGATGGAGTTCAAACAAAGAAATTTGTTGTAAGTAAGTAATTATTGACTAATTATACTTTTAAGGGATGTTGGGTACTACTCAACATCCCTTTTTTTGTTTAGTAGTATACAATTCCAAATAAAATTATTTGGGCAACACATTTTTTTAATTAACTTCAGTCGACAAACTAACTAGGCTCGTTTTTGAAAGGAGTTTCATATTTCAAGCGAGTATTCATCTTGAGCAAAACCTATTGTATGAAATATAGATACTTTCACCTACAAGTACTTCTTACTTTCATCTTTCTCATTTTTTCTAATTTTCTATGGGCGCAACCTAGTAATGATGATTGCAGCACACCTACATCTATTAGCTTAGGACTGGATTCCATCTCTTGTGTTCCCATTAGAGGAGATACTAGGGGAACAATTGACGCCACTCAAGTTACTGATAGTCCTACTGTATGTTCTGGAAGTTGGTTTACAGATGATGTATGGTTTAGCGTAGAAACCGGAGAAGATATACCTCCTTTTGGAATTACTATTGAGGTAAGACTTGATACTACTTCTGGAACAGAATTAATTGAACAAGGCATGGCGATATATAAAGACTGTGATTCTGAATCCATTCCCATTGATTGTTTTTCAGATAACCCAGGTGTAAGAACTATGCAGATCCCAACGATATGCATAGAAGCCAATAGCAACTACTTAATCAGAATATGGTCAGCACCTGGTCCAAGAGATAATGAAGGTACTTTCTCGATTTGTGCGTATGAAACACCTGAGGGTCCTACTCCTCCTCCAATTAATACAGACCCAGAACCAAGGGTGATTTATGAGGAAAATTTTGATGAAGGATTTAATGGATGGATTTCTGTTGCTGAATCAACTACTCCTCATCCACATCCTGATTCAATTGATGTGCGAATTGATAATCATTGGGTATGGTCTGAAAACTCTTGTATTCGGGCTTTTAATGGAGGGACAAATTGTTTACACGATTTTGGACCATGTATTCAAAATGGTGCTATCGGCATTCCTGCTGGATTCTATAGTAGCTTTATTCCTCCATGCCATAACTGTGGTCTTTTTCTTGACCCCGTAGAAGCGCACGTAATCTCTCCACCAATTGACCTATCTAATGAAGAATGTGTAATGCTTACCTGGATTGAAGCAGGCCGTTTTCTTAATGGAGGTGACATATCCAACCTTGGTCCATTTGTTCAGTATAGCTTAGATAATGGTGAGGCATGGCTAAATCCAAGTGATGCCATCGGCACACCTGATGTAGCTGAAAATTATGGCGGCAATTATGTGGTTAATGCTCCAGCTACTAGAGAATTTAAAAGAACTATTCCGTTGCTTGGCGCTGAAGGAAATCCAAACGTTAGAATTCGATTCGGTTTTGAAAGTGATGCTTTTTTTTGGATTATTGATGATATAAAAATAGTAGCCTCTACTATTTCAGATGCAAACGCACTGGACAACACTTTTGCTAGAGCGACTATCAATCCTATGTCTATCTATATGATAGATACTTACGACTTTGCAATTGATATTTCTAATCTAGCCTGTGAGGACTTGACCAACCTTAATGCCAATATGACTATTGTGAATTCTGCAGGAGATGAAGTACATAATGTTGATTTAGAGTACGGAACTTTGCCTTCAGATTCTATAGTTAGGAATATACCATTTTCCTCTCCTTTTACTCCGGATGCAATAGCTGATGAATACAATGCTACTTATACTGTGACTGCAGATAGAGATGATGACTCTAGTAATAATATTAGATCTTTTCAAGCAAGTGTTGTTGATGAGATGCAGTTTAGAAAAGAAGATGGTATAGCTTCTGAACAGATTAGCCCTAATATCAATTCAGGTGTTTTTTGGGGAGTTACAGGAGATCCGGCACCGACTGAATCTTTTAATTGGGAAATAGGAAATATTTTCTTCGCCCCAAATGACAGGACTAGTGATGGTGAGCTGTTCAGATTTAATGAAATTAACTTTCAGTTAGGCAATCCAGAAGATATCGTTGGAGACTCTTTGGTAGTCTCTGTTTATAAAATCGAAGATCACAACTTTGATAATATCATCTTTAAAGATGATCAAAGTGAAATAACAAAACTTGGAGAAGGGCAATATAACGTAACCGGTCTTGAAGATGGTTTAATCTCTGTAGCCCTCAATCCTGTGGGAATTCAAAACCCACTTATCATTGAAAGAAATACACATTACATAGCAGCTATTGAAAATACAACGAACGTAATAAGGACTGCAATAATGTCCTTTGCAGTCGATAATTCGTACGATTATACTGATGCTTTGGAAAATACTAGACTTAATGCAAATGGCGACCTTACAAAAATTAGATATGGAAATGCATATGCTATTAGCAAACAAAATTACTTTCGAATAGGCCCTGGTGATCCTGAAGTGCAAACTTCGGGTAATTTTCCTGAGATCAATACGCCCATAATACGACTGGGATATGAGGTGACCCCAAGTAACTCAACTATAGATATAAATAAAAACATACAAGTCGAACTCTCCCCTAACCCAACAGCAACACATATAACAGTTGACTTGTCAATTAAACAAGCGACAGATATGGATATCTCGATTGTAGATCTCTCAGGAAGCATTATTGTTAATAAATCATTCAATGCAGTTACTGAATTGAGAGAAGACTTCAATTTGAATGCTTTAACAAGCGGTGTTTACTTTGTTCATATTAATACTAAAAATGGAGTGCAAACAAGGAAATTTGTTCTAAACAGGTAATATAGTTGACTTATAATAGCTTTTAAATAGATGTTGGGTACTACTAACATCTATTTTTTGTTTAATAGTTTACTAAATATAACACAGTCCTATATTACTTGAAAATTATCTTTATCTTGGAAATACAGAAACTAAATAAGAAAAGATGAAAACCATTTTTATAAGTATTCTTTACATTTTTTTAAGCATTCCCTTAATCGGACAAGTGTTCTTGGAAGAAGATTTTGCTAATGGAATTCCTGAAGACTGGACGAATGAAGATTTATCAGGAATAGGTTTAGAATGGACTTTTTGCGCTGATCTTTAATGTAACAGGTGGAGATGGAAACAAACCTAATAGAGTTAAACTTCC
>CAYZUW010000279.1:0-5767 GCA_964481325.1 uncultured Saprospiraceae bacterium | reverse complement strand
AAAGTAAATTGTATAGAAGTATAAAGTTTGAGGTTGATAATATAGGCAATGCATATTTGTTAGGAAAACGATTTTTTGAAAAAGAGAAAGATATCATAGATAATAAACCTAACTTTGAATTCATTCTCGTAGCCTATACAGAAAGGGGAGAAAAGGTGGATAGATATCAACTCAAAGATAATAAGAAGCTTATCACTGATATGACCTTCGAGGTGAATAAAAAGGATGAACTTATTTGTACAGGTTTTTATACTAATAAAACCAAATCTTTTAACGGTTTTAGCTCTTCAGAATCCATACAAGGCATAGTCTATTTTAAAGTGGATAATATAGGAAAGAAGGTGGAAGAAAAGACTTTTTCGGAATTCGACCTTGATTTTATCACACTCAATGAGACAGATAGAACAAAGAGTATAGAATTGAACCGTAGTACTGACAAAAGTACTCGAAATGACCCTGCACTGTATTCTTATGATTTTAGAGATGTAATTCTGAGATCTGACGGAGGAGCGGTTGTAATCGCTGAACAATATTACGTAGAAGAATTCAATAGAACACCAAATACCTTTAATAGAGGATTTAATAATCGGACATTTCAAACTACAACGGTCAGTAATTATAATGTGATTATTGTTATCAACATTAGGCCAGATGGCAGTATACAATGGGCCAACTCAGTGCCTAAATACCAAACCGCAACCAATGCACAATCGGAGCGATTTGTCTCTTTTGCTAATGCTAATATAGGAGACAAAATCTACTTTATTTTTAATGAAGAACGAAGTGTACTAGAAGGGAACAATAAACTTTTCAAAAATCAAAACCAAAACGCACTAGCATTAGCAGAGTTGAATAAACGGGGAGAACTTTCTATCAGTATGATTGGTGGTAATGAGGATCTAAAATCTGTTATTGTACCTACCCTTACTAAACAAATATCTAAAAATCAGTTTCTTGTCTTTGGTTTAGAGAGAAATAAATTCAGAATAGGAAGAGTAGAGTTAAATTAATCGCCTATATAACAATATTTTAGACATTGATAAAAATATTATATATTAAATAAATATTTTTATTTAACTTTATCAATGAGTTTTGCCATCTTTGTTTTAAAGCTTCATAGTAGATTTTGAAATTTTTCTTTATATTGGAGGACTGCTTTTACAAAAGTGAGGTTATTAGCAAAAGAATGAACATAAACCAGTGATAAATAGTAAGGAAAAAGAATCTTTACATCGTATAGCTATTTTTGCCTCAGGGAGAGGAAGCAACGCAGAGAAGATTATCGATTATTTTTCGAATAATAAAGCAGTCGATATCTGTTTAATCCTAACTAACCGCAGCAAAGCCAAGGTTCTTGAACTTGCTGACAAATGTAACATTCCAACACTGATTCCAACTAGAGATGAATTTTATCATTCAGATAAAATCATCCAAAGCTTAGCAAAATATAATATTGACTTAATCGTCTTAGCTGGATTCTTATGGCTTATACCAAATAATTTGGTTAAAGCTTATCCAAATAAGATTGTGAATATTCACCCTGCTCTTTTACCAAAGTACGGTGGAAAGGGGATGTATGGGATGAATGTGCATAATGCCGTGCATAATGCTGGTGAAAATGAAACCGGAATCACTATTCATTACGTAAATGAAGTATATGATGAAGGAGAAATCATTTTTCAAGCGGCTTGCCGACTTTTAGATTCGGATACTCCAGACCAGATTGCAGCTAAAGTTTTAGCTCTTGAGCACCATCATTTACCACGTGTGATAGAGCAGCTATTAAAAAGAGTATGAAAATAAATTAGCAGATGAAAAGAATACTATTTATTGGGTTTGGGTTATTCCTTTTTTCCACAATGATGATGGGGCAAGAGGAAAATGCTACATCATGGAAAGCTTTAAAAAAACAAGCTGAGGAGCTAGTCTCTCATAGGCAATATGCAAAAGCAGCCCTTGCTCTTGAGAATGCTTACGCACTCAAGACGCAGCGAGGAGACTTGCTTAAGACTGCCGCTGAATACTATATGCTTGAGAGAGACTTTAAAAATGCTGCTCGTGTATTCACGGTCATTATAAATGACCCTAAATACAGTAATTCTAAACTTGACTATGCCTATAGCTTAAAGCAGAGCAATCAGTACGATAAAGCTATGCTTGTTTTTGCACAGCTTCTAGAAAATTCAAAATCTCAGAATCCTAGATTTGAAGCTAAGATCAATAGAGAAATCATGGGATGTCAATATGCATTAGATCAGATCGAAGGATATGATGTAAAGCCTTATGGTATAGATATCGCACAACTAGATTTTACTATCAATAGTGAAAAATCAGAGTTTGCACCATTTTATGTTTCAGATACAAAATTGTATTATTCTACTTTAAAGGATGGCAATGCTAAAATCAAGTCTAGTACTTGGAGAGATGGAGAGTGGGCAACTGGTATAGAAACTAAAGGATTTGGCGCTTTCAAAAACAAGCACTTTTGTAATGCCACAGTTTCGTCGGATGATACAGAAATATTTTTTACTATTTGTGACGAAGATCAGGTTTGGGGAGGACTTTCTTCTCGATGTGATATATATACAAGCACTAAGAAGGGTAAAGCTTGGGGGCAACCTAAAAAGCTAAACGCGAATATTAATTTTGAAGGAGCCACAAATACGCAACCATTTGTAATAAATACAAAAAAGGAGCAACAGATATTCTTTGCATCTAATAGACCAGGAGGTCAAGGAGGTATGGATTTATGGGTAGCGACACGTTCATTAGAGGCTAAGCCTACGGAGTTTAATGAGCCTATTAATTTAGGGCCTAACATCAACACGCCTGAAAATGAATTAACTCCTTTCTTTGACGAGCTTGATGCAGTTCTTTATTTTAGTTCAGATGGACATTTGACTATGGGAGGCTTTGATGTGTTTAAATCAGTAGGGGAAGGATACTCTTGGTCTCCAGCAGAGAATTTAGGATTACCTATTAACACTGGTGCTGACGAAAAGTACTATACTACTGCAGGATCTAGTACGGAAGGATATTTTGTATCTAATAGAGAATTTGGTGAAACTAAAATTTCAACAACCCATGAAGATATTTTTACCTTCAATATCCTACCACCGCACTTCTTTGTAGAGGGGTCCATAATGGATGATGAAGATTTGAATTGGGTTGAGGATGCGCAGGTATTCCTCTATGAGATAAAAGAGAAATCAGAAGATAGACGACTTCTATCTGCTAAGAAAGCTAAAGGAGGGCATTACAACTTTAGATTATTGCCTAATCGAAGCTATCAGTTAGGTGTAGAATCGAAAGGATATTCTCCCAATATAGAATTTGTAAATACGAAAAATGAAAACCTTTATGTTCAAGAAAAGAATATAAAACTATACAAAGCTGAATCAGAAGAAGCTGTCGCTTCAATAGATAATATATTACCTTCTGAAGCACCAGCTGTTGCCCCTGCTGCTACTATGGACAATCCAATACGAGATACGAAACGTATGGAGAAAGATTTGACAGAAAGCAAGGCAATGGCCGATAGTGCTGTTAGAGAGCCTTTTGTTATAGGTGATACTGCCCTCCCTAATGAGGAGTCAGTAAAGGATGTTGTTCAGGTAGAAGAAAAGGTAGCTGAAGTAAAAGAGCCTTTCGTAATTGGCACACCCGCGCCTTCTATGGACAAGAGCAACGAAGTAAAGGAAGAGGTAGTGGCAGTTGTAAGTGAACCAGTAATTATTGCTACACCGACGCCAACACCTGAACCAGCACCAAAACCAAGTATCACCAGCACCGATGTGCATGTTTCTGCGCCTACTAATTCGAATGTTGTAAGTTCAACAGAGTCTTTTATATCCAATAAGATAACGAGTGAAAGCGCTTCCATTAGCAGTACTACAAATACATATGCTTCTGCTAGCAATACCTATTCTTCTAATTCGGAAGTGAACTTTGTGGCAAAAGGAGACGGTAAAATACCAAGTGGAACAGGAATTTACACATATGATGAGTACAATAACAAATTCAACAAAAAGGGTGGAACAGTGACTTATGAATCAAGTACAACTACCTATTCCGAACCAGTAAGGGAGGCTAGACCCGTTGCGCCATCTGTAATTTATGATGCTCCAAGTTCAAATTTGATTGTGGGAACAAGTTATAAGGTTCAGTTGATAACAGTTGAGTATCATAATCCTAGCCACCGAAGATATGATGGAGTTAGAAATTTAGGGCTTGAAATGGATACCGAGTACCTTCAAGAAAAAGGATGGACAAGAGTATTAATGGGCTCTTTCAAGACGGAAACTGAAGCAAAAGCTTCTTTGGATAATGCTAGAGTCAATGGCTTTAAAAAAGCTTTTATTGTCGAATACAAGGATGGTCAAAGGAAAAGAAGAATAAGATAATCCTCTAAGAATACCAGCAAATAAAGGTATAAATGGTGTTCAGAGCGTGTTCGCACGCTCTGAACACTTTTTTTTGACTTCATCAATTATCTAGTTGCACTTTCAGTAAGTCCAATGAATCATTTACGGACATAAACAATTCATCAAACAAACAAAGTTAAGGGGCTAGTATTGAGTCCACTCCGAAAACTCATGGAACCCTAAAATATCTCTTTTGGCGATATTTCTCCTTTTTTCAATTCACTGATGCTCAGGCATCACTGAATCTCAAAAAGAAAAAACCTCATCCAAAGTAGTCCATTTTTTGGAATCCACTAGTTCTCGGAGTGGACTCAGAATTGAAATTCTAAAATCTCTTTAGTGGATAGGTGTTACAAACATGAATATAGATCAACAAGGCAAATTAGTACCATGTCTTTCATTGAATCCATCAACTCCTTGTAAGCCACCCGTATGAATAGCAATGATACGGCTACCAGGTTTAAAATAATCTTGTGCAACCAAATCAAAAATGCCAAACATCATTTTTCCAGTGTAGATAGGGTCCAAAGGGATATTATATTTCTGATAAAAGGATATGATGAAATCTAGAAGCTCCTTATCAAATTTGGCGTAGCCTCCAAAGTGGTAGTTAGTCATGAGCGAATAATTAGTATAAACAGTATTCGCTTGCTCCTGTACCAATTGATTTATTTCTTTTTCTAAAAAATCACCTTTCAGAGCAGAAAAAGATAGTACTTTTTTCTTCCCAGCTAAGCCACATATTATGCCGCTCACTGTACCTCCGGTCCCAGCAGGGCAGCAAAGGTAGTCGTACGGTGATGTAATGTCATCGATGATTTCTGCACAACCCTTAAGAGCCAGCATATTCGTACCTCCTTCAGGTATGATGTAGGCATTTGGAAATTGCTTCCGTAAAGAATCCCAAACCTGATGCTGCGTATATTCTCTATATGATTTCCTGTTGACGAATTGGAGCTGCATACCATTTTTTTGAGCAGCTAATAGAGTAGGGTTGTATTGTTTGGGCGCTTCGCCTCTTACAAGTCCTATTGTCGGAATTTCAAAAATGGACCCTGCTTTGGCTAAAGCTGCGAGGTGGTTAGAATAAGCACCTCCAAAAGACAGAATTCTTGAATATCCGCTTTTGCTCACATATTCTAGATTATACTTCAGCTTTCGCCACTTATTTCCTGGAATTTCTGGAAAAAAAAGGTCTTCCCGTTTAATAATTAACTGTACACCTTTTTCTTTAAAAAGCATACCGTTTAATTCCTGAAACAACACATTTTTATTCATAATTCACTATAAATCAATTGTGTGAACATATTTTATTTTGTAATGTGAACACATCTAACTTATCT
>CAYZUW010000278.1:3279-5768 GCA_964481325.1 uncultured Saprospiraceae bacterium | reverse complement strand
CACATGAAGTTTGGTACTTGGGTTGATGAGCAAGGCCATTTTTTTGATACTACGCACTTCCCAAATTCGCTCACGCGCTACCCTTTTCGAGGCAAAGGTATTTATCATTTGCGAGGCAAAGTAAGTGTTGATTTTGGCTTCCCTTCTCTGGAGGTAGACTGGATGGAACGGCTTCCTTTTCGCAAGGATGAACGATATTGAAAAAGAATTATGAATGGTGAATTATAAATGCTTTAAAAGAATTATAAATGGTGAATTATGAATTATAAATTGCTGCGCTGACGGGTTCCGATACGAACAACACACGAAGAGATAATTTTTATAAAGAGGCTTTTTTGAATTATAAATTGTTGCAATGATGGGTTCCGTTTCGAACAACATGTTAGAGGAAAGTTATACAAATGGCGGCATCTTTATTTTTACAGATTTTTTTTATCAGAATGATTTGGCGGATTCACTTGCTGCCAGCTCACCATGCCCTCCCATGCAAGTGACCGGGCTATGCATAGCTTGGTCCTTTACAGCACTAATACCAATTACGTCTAAGAATGTCACTTATCTTTTGATAGAAGTAATCAATCTCTGCGTTAAAAATACTCGCGATAGCTAAGGCTATCCCTGCGTTTTTTGCCTTGACCTTGATCACTTCTATTCAAAATCTAAAACGACATTTTTAAACGTAATTGGTATGACCCTCCGCACGGACTGGGCTCCAAGATCGCCCACTACTCCTATCCCTATCCGGAAAGAAAGAGAAAGGAAAAGGAATGTTCAATTCGCAATTAACAATGTTCAATTAAAAAAATTATTTTGATCATTGAACATTGAGTCCACCACGGAGACTAGCGAATTCCAAAAGAGACATTTTAGGGATTCATGAGTTTTCGGAGCGGACTCAACATTGTTTTTTTTTATTTTATCAAGGTAACATCACCTTTTTTGAAAATTGATTTTGGAATTCCAATGCATGAATTTATAACCGTTTCTAACTTGTACACATAAACTCCTGTTTGCATATCCTCATTGCGATAAAATCCATTCCATCCAATGTTGGGATCATTTGTATGAAATAGCTTATTACCCCATCGATCAAAAACTTCCAACTGAAATTCAATGGGTGGTGTAGCATAGTAAATTTTGAATTCATCGTTGATTGCATCTTGATTCGGTGAAAAAGCATTGGGAATATAAACGAGATCAGAGTTATCATCTTCAGCTTCTTCAACAATAAATTCAATCCTCTTATCTTGACAAAGGTTACTCAAGGTCACAGCGTATGCCCCTACTTCATCAATAATTATTTCGTTACTAGAATTTCCCGTGCTCCATACTACTTCTGTAGATTCATCAACATTTAAAGCTAAATTTAGAGATGGCTCTTCGCAAGTCAATTCATAAGCGTCTTGAATTTCGATAATTATTTCAGGGCTTTCTTCGATTGTGATCTGCTTTGTATCCTCACATAAATTACGATCAATGACCTGTACAGAGTATGAACCAGCAGATAAGTTTTCAAAAAAATCATCGTTTGTAAAATTAGCTCCATCTAATGAAAAGGTGAAAGGAGCTGCTCCATCTTGTATAGACGTAATCTGTATGCTACCCGTTTCGTCATCACGGCAGGACGGAATGGTTACCATTTCGAAATCAATGGTATCTATCTTTAGATCAATTTGAATGATACTATCACAGCCTATCGCATTGGTCAAAGTGTCCATGTAGACTCCTTCAGCATGAATAGTACTGTTGCTTAATGGCAAGTCATCCCCTTCACATAAAGTTATGGATATGGAATTAAAAGAAGATTCTAGGATACTGACATCGTAGGTGAAAATCTCCCCACATGTTGTATTATCATAGTCTACAACAGAAAAAGTTCCTGCGGTTGAAATATGTTCTCCACCAATTTCAATCGAGCTGCCTTCACATATGGAAACAGATTCAAAGTGTTCTGGTATTGGGGTTACCTCAAGTAGTAAGATCACTTCATACAAACAACCAATTGCATCTTGTTGACTGGATGTATATGTGCCTGTTTCTCCTAGTTCCTGTCCAAAGAATTCATAAGTTTCTCCTTCACAAATATATTCCGTTAGCAGGACATCGTCAATCTTGAATACTTCTAAGTTTAAGGTATGCTGTTCTTGACAACCATCATTATTAACTTCAAAATGTATATATTCCCCAGGCTCATTCAATATTTGATCGAAAAAAACAAATTCTGCGCCCTCACAAATCTGTTCTGCAATATTTATATTTGTAACGGGTAGTGTCTCTAAAGAAAGTCGTATCAAGCTATCACAGCCTACACTATTCGTTGTAAGTATTTCATAATTGCCGGATTCTGTAAAAGATTGACCAAGTATCTCTATCGATTCGCCCTCACAAATCTGTTCTGCAACATTACTATTTGTAACGGGTAGCATCTCTAAAGAAAGGCGTATCAAACTATCGCAACCTATACTATTCGTTGTTAGTATTTCGTAATC
>CAYZUW010000278.1:0-3179 GCA_964481325.1 uncultured Saprospiraceae bacterium | reverse complement strand
CAATATTTATATTTGTCGCTGGTAGCATCTCTAATGAAAGACGTATCAAACTATCACAGCCTGCACTATTCGTCGTTAGTATTTCGTAATTGCCAGATTCTATATAAGTTTGACCAAGTATCTCGAAGGTTTCACCCTCGCAGAGTACAGCATCGATTGAGCTCTGGGTATTAATGCATGAACAACAATGGTAAAGATCAAAAAACGTCAAGCATCCATTATCAAGGTTTAGCGCATATCCATTAAGTGGAGTACAACTAGGAACTCCTGAGACCTTAAAGTTATTATTTGTTTCAAATCCATTTATTACAATTATCGTACTTGACGTTGAGACGGAAAATTCTGCTGAATAAGTTTCGTTTCCTGGATCACATTCATAGGATATATTATCAATATATGGAGCCTCAACATCTTCATGTATTTCAATTCGTTTTTCAAACGCACAACCATTCTCGTCCATACATGAAAAGAAATATTCTCCTGATATATAAAAAGAGGTAAACTCTCCAGGACATGTTTCTATTAGTACTTGATGTTGATTGCAGTCTAGGAATCCAATTTCTGTTTCAATAATTTTATCTGCTTGAAAACTCAATAGAATGGGAGGACAAGGATTTGGAGGTCCTAGTGGGATATTGATTGAACCAGGTTCTATAATAGTATTCGGACAAGACGCATCCGAATCATTGTCTACTTTGTAAAATATAAATTCTACAAGTTCGTATCTGTACTCCAATACGTACTGAATTTGTAAATCCACATTTGTACTGTTAGGTACGTATTCACCCATAGAACCCATTTCAAAAATAGTGAAAACTATTTCATCTGGACCATAATAGTCGCTTCCTGGTTCAATGACTAAAAGATATTCTTTTTCTTCTATAACTATGTGTGTAGAATCTTGTAACGGAACTAAAGCATTATCAATTGCAAAATAATGCCACTGCCCACCTGCTAAAACGGGAATGTTTAAATACGTAGTATCTAATATAAAACTTGGGGGTGGTAATGGAAAACATCTTGGGCCAAGCGTGCAATCTACCGTACTATTTTGAATGAGTTCATCCAAGGTACTTATGAGGTTATCTCCAGTTAGCAATGCATCAGAACATGCAAAATCATCAGTACTAACTGAGTCTACAAGAATATCTATTTGGTCATAAAGGCAATCATCAATAAGCCCTTTAGGGCTTGTGGTATGTAAGTATTTTTCACAAAACTGGGTAACACAAAAGTCCCAGTTTAATTGAGGAAAAGTAGCTCCATCAATGGTTAATGAATTTCCACAACCAGATGCAGGTCCCAAACAATCTATTTCAAGTTCTAAATCAATTTCAAAATCTGTCCTTATGGTTCTATGGTCAGGATTTTCGAAAGATATGATTGCTGTGTCTTTACATGTTCCATTATCATCATGGAAAACAATTTCATACATACCGCATTCACTAACTTTAAAAACAGGGTTCTGAGGAAAATTTAAATTTTCAAAACTAACTAAAGCTCCATTATCAGGACAAAGAGGTTCCCAATTTCCAACAGAAGGCAGGATATACTCGTAGCCACAAATCAAAGTATCAGGTCCTGCGTTTCCTTCACAGATTAAGTAGGCTTTTAGATTATTGGCGAATATTTGGTTTCCGAAGAGAAATAGGATCAAAATATAAATCAATCGTATAGATCTAGAATATTTAATCATAACTTTAGTTTTTAGCTTTGTTATCATTAGATAATTCTAAATAGAAATTCGCTGCAGTGAGCATGATGCATTTTTTCTAAAGCAACAGATTACATCTATCTATAAGAAGAAGAATGGTGGTTGGAAAATGAACAACATGAACAGGGTGAAAAATGAAAGCTGAATTAAAATACATATTGAAAGTATCGGGCAATTCAACATAACCGAGAAATGGATCAGAGTTACTTAAACATTAAAAATAAAATGGAAGATAAAAAGAAAAGATGCAAGTGGTGCCTATCTTCAGAACTATACGTTCAATATCATGACGAAGAATGGGGTGTGCCAGAATACGACAACCAACACCTATTTGAAATGCTGAACCTGGAGGGAGCGCAGGCAGGATTGAGCTGGATAACCGTATTGAATAAGCGAAAGCACTATCGAAAAGTGTTTGACAATTTTGACGCGACAAAAATGGCGAAGTACAATCAAAAGAAGATAGACAAACTTCTTGCAGATCCAGGCATCATAAGGAATAAACTAAAGGTAAACGCCTTCATCACCAACGCTAAGCTCTATTTGGACATGATGGAGTCTGGAGAAGATTTTTCTGAATACTTGTGGTCATTTGTAGAGGGTAAACCGATTATCAATAAGCTTAGAACATTGGAGGATTCAGTGGCGACTACACCTATAAGTGATAAAATGAGTAAAGACCTCAAAAAACGAGGATTTAAGTTTATAGGTAGTACTATATGTTATGCATTTATGCAGGCCTGTGGTATGGTAAATGACCATACAACGGATTGTTTTCGTTATAAGCAGCTTAAATGAGGACAAAGCCATATGTCCTTAAGTAACATACGTATAGACATTATAAATATTTGAAATAAGTCATTTTGAGAGTGCCTAAAAATGTGGAAAACTTTGAATTATAATCGCTTTGTAGATTCAAATATTGTCGTATTCTTGCGGTACATAAACCGAGAATAGAATAAGCAATGTTTTCCCAAAAACATTGTCAAGGGACCATCCGAATTATCCCCTATTCTCTTAATATCGGATTTAGAATCGAGCATATTAATTCTAGCGAAAGCTGGAAGAGAAAAGGTGTTACTGCAGGTTGTGTCTAGATGTTTTTTATCTAATGCATGACCTGCAGATGATTCGGTTCTTTATGATTTCATTTCTTTAGCGTTCGATTTGCATCGGATTTTCAAAATCTTTCAACAGGGTTGCTTCTTGCAGCAATAATTGCAGTACAGATTAGAGGTAATATACTCAAGAGATAGTAGTTTCTTAATTCATACTGAGATCATTTTTGAATCGCTGAAATCCATAATGATATAGCTATTCGTGTAATTGTTATTATAATTTGGCAAGCTGATGTATACTAATGGAAGGGTCGACTCCGAAAATTACCGAACCACTCTTATCTATGTACCTTCTTCCGGGATAGGGGTAGTAAGTGTGCGACTGTAAGGAGCAGTCTCGACCTTTT
>CAYZUW010000277.1:0-5772 GCA_964481325.1 uncultured Saprospiraceae bacterium | reverse complement strand
GAATTTATAATTCACCATTTATAATTCACCATTTAATTAAGCTTTATCGTCCACTTCTTCGAACTCAACATCTTGAACGTCGTCGCTTTCAGTGTTGCCTTCCTCGGCGGCTGAGGCTTGATCACCAGCTCCGGCATCCGCACCACCTTCCGCGCCCGCTCCGCCAGCTTCTTGTTGTGCTGCGTATAGGTCTTGACTAGCGGCAGTCCAAGCTGCGTTCAATTCTTCCATGGCAGCATCTACTGCGGCTACGTCGTCAGATTTGTGTGCTTCCTTTAGCTTAGCTACACCGTCTTCGATAGCTTTCTTCTTGTCTTCAGGAATCTTTTCACCAAATTCTTTCAACTGCTTTTCCGTTTGGAAAATCAATGAATCGGCACTGTTCATCTTGTCTACTTTTTCTCTTGCTGCTTTATCAGAATCTGCGTTGGCAGCTGCCTCTGCTTTCATCTTTTCTATCTCTTCCTTAGATAAACCAGTAGATGCTTCAATGCGAATATTTTGTTCTTTACCTGTTCCTTTGTCTTTAGCAGAAACGTTTAAGACACCATTGGCATCCATATCAAAAGTAACTTCTATTTGAGGCATTCCTCTAGGTGCTGGTGGTATACCATCTAGAATGAATCTACCCACTGCACGGTTGTCTTTCGCCATTGGACGTTCCCCTTGCAAGATGTGAATTTCTACTGAAGGTTGATTGTCAGCTGCTGTTGAATATACTTTAGATTTCTTAGTAGGAATCGTAGAGTTAGATTCGATAACCACATCGTATACACCACCCATCGTTTCAATACCCATAGATAATGGTGTAACGTCTAATAAAAGTACATCTTTTACATCACCTGAAAGTACACCTCCTTGTATTGCAGCACCAATTGCTACTACTTCATCAGGATTTACACCTTTGTTAGGTTTCTTGCCGAAGAACTTTTCTACAGCATTTTGGATAGCGGGAATTCTTGTAGAACCACCTACCAAAATAATTTCGTCAATTTCATTTTTGTCTAAACCAGCATCTGTCAATGCTTCTTGACAAGGCTTTAATGTTCTTGATATCAGATCATCTGCCATTTGCTCAAATTGAGCTCTTGTCATCTTTACCGTTAAGTGCTTAGGCACTCCGTCAACAGCTGTTATGTAAGGTAAAGTGATTTCAGTCTCTGTCCCTGCAGATAATTCTATCTTTGCTTTCTCTGCTGCCTCCTTTAGACGCTGCAAAGCCATAGGATCTTTTTTAAGGTCTATTGCTTCTTGCTTCTTAAATGTTTCTGCAAGATGATCTATGATAACTTGATCAAAATCGTCCCCTCCTAAGTGTGTGTCACCATTAGTAGACTTCACTTCGAAAACGCCATCTCCTAATTCAAGAATAGAGATATCAAAAGTACCTCCCCCTAAATCAAAAACTGCAATAGTGCTATCTGAGTTTTGCTTATCCAGTCCGTAAGCCAATGCAGCCGCAGTCGGCTCATTGATAATACGTTTTACAGTCAAACCTGCAATTTCGCCTGCTTCGATTGTAGACTGTCTTTGAGAATCATTGAAGTAAGCAGGCACTGTAATAACCGCTTCAGTAACTTCTGATCCTAAAAAGTCTTCTGCTACTTTCTTCATTCTCTGAAGTATCATAGCTGATATTTCTTGTGGAGAATATTTTCTACCATCGATCTCAACTCTTGCTGTATCGTTATCTCCCTTGATAACTTTGTACGGCATACGTCCGATCTCTGTACTAACTTCTGAGAAACGTGAACCCATAAATCTCTTTACAGAGGCTACTGTTCCTGTTGGGTTAGTTATAGCTTGACGCTTAGCAGGATCTCCTACTTTACGCTCGCCACTATCCATAAAGGCAACAATAGATGGGGTTGTTCTTTTCCCTTCATCATTTGGAATGACCACTGGCTCATTACCTTCCATCACTGAAACGCACGAGTTGGTTGTACCTAAGTCAATACCTATAATTTTACCCATTTTACTTAAAATTTTTTATTTGTTTAATTTTGTTTTGCTTGTGTTTTAAAGCTTACATTAAGATATATGTCAATGTGTGTGCCAAGGGAATATAGCTGACATTTGTAGCAAAAATAGCCTAAAATCAGCGTTTTAGGCTGTCTTTTAGTCAAATTTAGAGCTGACAAACTGTCAATTCGACATATTTAGTAATTCTGTCATAAAATAGAAAAGCTATTGTATTATGGAGATTTTTAGCGAAATTGTGGTATTCTAAAAAATCATATATAAATGAAGGAAAGTATTTTGTTTATCCTAGTTTTTGCTGCCCTTATGTCTGCATGTGGAGGGAGTACACAGAATGAAGGAGCTGCAGTTTCAAATGGTAAATCTAATCTTACGTTAAGTGACCAGACAAGAAAAAGGGCCGCAGACATAGGTAGAATACCTACTTCTATAGAGGTAAATTTTCTTAGTGGTTACTGGCACATTGCTAGTGGTTTTAATGTAGACTCTTTGGGAGATTTTCGACCGTATGATGGGGTATGGTTACAGTTTAGAGAAAATAACGAGTTTGTTTGGGGGATTGGAGAAGAAGAAAAAGAAATGGGCGCTTGGGGCTGGGATGAACCTAAACAATACTTATATTTTTTCGCTGACGCTAGCAAGGAGTTTTTTATAGGAGAATGGGAAGCAAAAAACAATGGGGACATAGTGATCTGTGTAGGGAGTACACCCAATAATCCTAGGTCGACTCAGTTCAAATTGGTTAGGCGCCATCAAAAAATTGTTACGGAATGAAAAGTAAAATGATTTTTTGTTTAACCTTATCAATTATATCTATTATGGGATGCACCGATAGTAATTCTAGTGATAGATTTACAAATAAAAATACTCAGGGGAAAGTCGATAATGCACTGTCCAATTCCTTAAATGATGACCTATTAGCACCGCCTGCTTGGGCTGCGGATGCTACTTTATATGAAGTCAATTTACGACAATACACAGAAGAAGGAAGCTTCAAATCCTTTTTACCGCATATCCCCAGGTTAAAAGATTTAGGAATTGATATTCTTTGGTTTATGCCTATCTATCCAATCAGTGTGAAAAATAGAAAAGGAGACTTGGGTAGTTACTATGCAGTCAGCGATTACACGGCAGTTAATGAGAAAGAACATGGTAGCTTAGCAGATTTTAAGGAAGTTGTAAAGGAAATTCATCGATCGGAAATGAAAGTTATACTTGATTTTGTTCCGAATCATACGGGTTGGGATCATGCATGGATTTCAGAGCACACAGAATTTTATTCTAAAAATAAAAAGGGTGAAATCACAGAACCTTTAGATCCAACTTCAGGAGAATCGAAGGGGTGGCCGGATGTTGCGGATCTGGATTATAAGAATATGGAAATGCGTAAAGCGATGATTGCAGAAATGAAATGGTGGTTGACTGAGTGCGATGTAGATGGATTTAGAATGGATATAGCATATGAGGTGCCCAATGATTTTTGGGATGACTGCGTCAAGGAGTTGATGAAAACTAAAAAGGTGTTTTTACTGGCCGAAGCTGAAGTAGCGCACCTAAGAAATGTGTCTGGCTTTGCAGCAGATTATGGTTGGGGTTTACATCATTTGATGAATGACATTGCAAAAGGCACAAAACATGCTAGTGATATCATCACATGGTTTGAGGGCAACACGAAAAAGTATAATAAAGGCTACCATATTCATTTTACGTCAAATCATGACGAGAATAGTTGGGCGGGAACAGAACTTGAAAGAATGGGAGAGGGGCACAAAGCGTTTGCCATATTGGCTGCCACTTTAGATGGAATGCCGTTGATTTATAGTGGGCAAGAAGAACCCCTCAAAAAGCGTTTAGAGTTCTTTAAAAAAGATCCAATCCAATTTAAAAACTATGCCTATGCTGACTTTTATAGAGAGCTTTTAGGGCTAAAAAAGAAAAATAAGGCACTACAGAATGGAGCGGATGGGGGAGAGCCGCGATTTTTAAATACCAATAACAAGGACGTCCTTGCCTATAGCCGCGAGAAAGATGGAGATGTTATTTTCACCATTATAAACTTAAGTTCTAAACGACAAGCAATAGAGATGAGTACTATCGGTTTAGAAGGTGCATACGATAATATATTCGGCAGTGTTACCACGAGCATCGCCAGCGACTCCAGGTTTAATTTGAAGCCTTGGGACTATATAGTATTGGATAAAGTTAATTAAGAATAAATATAACTTAACTTATACGCATTTTACTGATCATCTTTTTGCTTTCTATTGTCAAGATTTTTGATTCCTCGTCAAAAGAACACTTCGACTTCTTACCATCCAAGATGAGTACTTTGGGTTCAAATTCTAGTCCTATTATCTCAAATTTGTAAGACTTGTAAGGCAACGTGTATTTACCTTCGGGGATTACAATGCAGTCGAATGCTTCTTTATTACCAACAAATTCAAAGTGTAGTTTCTTGTACTTACCTTTTAAATGTTTGTATCCTTCCCCAGCATCCTCATAATGATACCCAATACTAAGATCATCTGATGTGAAAATCTTAAATGTGATTTCGGATAATTTTTCCTTTGTATGCTGTCTCACTGGATGAAAAGGTATAAGGCTTCCCTCTCTAGCAAAAACAGGAATATTGTCATCTTGCAGTTTTACAACAACCTTCTTTTGATTGTTGGTAGGCTCATTAGTATGGAAATTGTACCAATTTCCTTTAGGCAAATTTATAGTTTGAGTACGAGCTTTTTTGCGAATCACTGGCGATACCAAAAGATCTCTACCAAACATGAAGTCTCTTTCCTCAGAGATAAATTTCTTCTCATCCTGATTTTCGAAAATCATACTTCTAGTCATAGGTGTTCCATGGCTGATATGTTGTTCGAAAGTAGTATAGATATAAGGTAACAGCTGGTATCTGAATTCAATAGCTTTACGATTCAGTTTTTCTGCTTTATTTCCGAACGACCACGGTTCTTGGTCCATTCTATCTTTCTGTGCGATTTCTGTTTCAGCTTCATCAACTCCTGCAGATCCATCTTCTCTATTTCCGATGGAATGAATTCTATAAAAGGGATGGAAAACTGCCAACTGCAACCAGCGCGTAATCAATTCTGGTTCAGGCTGGTCCACAAAACCACCAATGTCAGATCCTGCAAAAGAGAATCCGGACACACTTAATCTTTGTACTTGTGTATTGGATAATTGCATGTGCTCCCAATTGGCAATATTGTCCCCAGTCCATACAGAACAGTATCGTTGACCGCCACTATAGGTGGCTCTTGTCAATACAAATGGGCGTTTCTTTTTATTTAATTTTTTAAGTCCTTTTTGCGTCG
Organism: uncultured Saprospiraceae bacterium; assembly: GCA_964481325.1. Lineage (GTDB taxonomy): Bacteria > Bacteroidota > Bacteroidia > Chitinophagales > Saprospiraceae > JALZVN01. The sequence continues at coordinate 463 of CAYZUW010000277.1, read as the reverse complement.
AATTGGTCATTTGCATTCCATAGATATTGTGTGCCCGTCTATGATTGCCGCCTTGACCTTCATAATGATGTAACACTTCATCAGGAAAAGTTCCCGACTTCACCTTGAATACAGCAGGCTCGTTCATATCGTTCCAGAAACCACTCACTCCAGTTTCGTTGTATAGTTCTTCATACAATTGACCAAACCACTTTCGCACCTCTTTTTTAGTAAAGTCTGGGAATACACAATTGTCTGGCCATACTGGTCCTACCATCAATCTGCCATCTGTACGTCGGCAAAAGTAGCCTTTCTTGACCCCCTCATCATATACAAAATATCCCTTTTCTGCTTTGATGCCTGGGTCTATCATTACTACCGTATCAAATCCTTTTTTATCTAATTTTTTTATAGATTTCTTGAGTTGAGGAAAGAACTTTTTATTGACTGTAAAACATCTAAACCCATCCATATAGTCTATGTC
>CAYZUW010000276.1:0-5773 GCA_964481325.1 uncultured Saprospiraceae bacterium | reverse complement strand
CTCTTGTCCTCTAGGGCTATAGCTGAACCGCATCGCCCTGTTATACCCAATGTTAATTTTGCCGTTAAAATCGTCATTAAGCCATGGCGAAAACAACAAATTACTAAACACCCTCACCACATATAAAATGAGTTAATTTGTCTTTACCATTACGTATTGAGCCTAAACCACTCAATGGTAAAACTTTGACTAAACCCAAAAGTTATATATAATACGATAAGTCTTAAATGTACTTAAACTAAAAAAATTAAATTCTTTACGATGAAAAATACCATAGCAAGCATCGCATTCCTAGGATTTCTAATTTTAATGGGTTGTTCAGACCCCGTATCTTTTGCAAATGATGTCCCAGAGTCAAGAGATTGTGAATCGACAAATGACTTGGTTGGTCAAACTAGACCGCTAAGAGTAAGTAGCCTTTATGGTATTAGAGGAAATGTTACAATCGTTTCAGACTGTGAAATAGAAATTACTGATTTCTTTTACAATGGAGCAGGACCGAATGTAAGTCTATATGGCGCCAATAATGGTAACTTTAGATCAGGTGTCAATATGAGCGAAGTATTAAACGGTCGATCTTGGAACGGTGAAACGCTAAATCTTTTCCTACCAGAAGGTGCAAGTTTTGACGATATAAACAGCTTTAGTGTTTGGTGTTTTGAATTTGACGTCGACTTCAGTTCTACCTTTTTCAACTAGAAAAATATTTTTCCTAACTTAAATACTTTCAAGGTATCTTTTTATGGTAGCCTTTTGCTTATCATGTTGCCATATATGCAACTCGATAAGAGCAAACCATTCTTTAGTGTTAATATCTCCGAACATTGGATGATAGTGTTTATGCTCTTTTCCACTTGCATCTACAATAGACTCTAGATTATTTACTTCTTTGATAAATGATGAAAAATCATTTATTAATTCTTCTTTACTTCGCTTGACAGGCGTAAAAGCTTCAGCTATTGGTTTCGGAAACTCCTCCATTTTCATTTTTACGTTTTTCCTAATATATAAATTAAAAACAGCAATTCCGTATTTATTCTTTCTTTGTTTTCTCTCGGCGGATTCAGTGAGGCATATTTTAAGATTAGGAATCTGATAACTTCTAGCGACTCGCATCACATGATCATATACTTCGGCATAAGACCAATATTTTTCTGAAGGTCGTAATAGAATCATCTTCTCATCCATCGCGATTAAGTCTAATAGCCACTCATTCGCTTTCTTATTAAATTTTGCTAATAACTTTTGCGTGCGCATATTGATGTCAAATTCAATTGAGTTGCTCTATTTACAAATAATATAACTATTATCTATTATCAGAGTCAATTCATTTACTTGGATTGGCAGCCTTATTCCAAATCTTCAATGATTATATTTTTCTTTTCAAAGAAATAAATTTGCTGCTCTACTTGATCCAGTAGGAAATTAGAATATTTTCTACTCGTTTTTTTGATGACTTCTTCAGAGCCCGAGGCTATATCTAATTTTATTATTTTAGACTCTCTCTCTGTGGCAGAAACAACGATAAAGTTTCCATTATTTTCTTGGTCTGCTTTCATTCGATTAAAAATCGCACTAATATTTGAGCCTAACCCAAGTCGATTCAATTCTGTCAAATTGCTAATTGAATTTTGGTAGGACAAGTAAGTTCCATAAATGGTAGAAGTAGTATTAGTTAATACTCCTAAATCTTGGGAAATTAATACCGTATTTAAGGTTTGAGTCACTTGATTAGGTATAAAGCCCAAAGCTGAAGTAGTCGTCCCAAAACCTCTTTTTGTCCAGTAGTATGCCTCGCCAAGAAAATTGGTACTTTCAATAGACGGATACATTTTTTTGTATCGCAATTTCCCAGTCAGGTCATATAGGAAATACTGGTTATCTTTATAAAGGAAATAAGCATTGTCAATAATTCTTAATTTTGGTGCACCTCGTTTAAATTCAAAACCATTTACTTTAACAGGCTTTTGGGTGAAATTTTTATCAAAAATATGGAAGCTATTTTCACTAAATAATGGAATGCGAATATTACGAGTGTCGTCCCAAACTTTAAATTGCTGATCGCTTATTTTTAGATTGCGATCTAAAAAACTCGCGGTATTTAATACGACGTCTTCACTCCATAATTTGGTACCATCCTCTATATCTACTATATTCACTTTTGAAGGTGTGATAAAAATAGCTTCATTTTGATTTTCAATTATATGTATCGGATTTTCTTTGGATGAAAGAGAAACTTTTATTTTATCATCCCAAGCTATCTTGCCTTTGTTATTTATTCTAACCAGGAATTTATCTTGTACTATCAAGTATCCAGAGGAAACAGGAACAATCTTTTTTATTAAAGGTAAAGCTTCTGAACGCTTCCATTTTTTGGCTCCCGTTTTTATGTCTATGATGTTGAATCCTTTAGAAGTAATGGTAACCATTTTTTCATCATCAATAGTGGAACTAGAAATACTCCCCCATATCTTTACTGGTGTTTTCCAAATATTCCTAAGTGTTCTTGTATCATATGCATTAATCGTGGTTTCTTCGTGTAGTTTAGCGACCTCAAGCTTGCTTGTAAATACACATAGAATATCTTTACTGTCATTCATGGCTATGGAATTGACATCTTCTTGTGCGTATAAAATAGCTCCAGTATTTCCATCAATTTTAATCAGCTGCTTATTCTTAAGCCAATATATATTCTTCTGAATGTCTAGTATGACTTTTTCCTCATCCAGAAAAGCTCCCTTTAAAGATTGAAAAAATTTGGATTCCACTCCTCTAGTCTCCCAAATTAGCCTGTTGGTTTCATAACTATACAATCCAATAACAAACTCCTTATCTATAATACCATCAACTAATATTGCTTTTTTCTGAGGAAGAATTAGCGTATTATTTACCGATCTAAAGCCTTCCTTCTCAGAATCAAAAAGTACTTGGCCAGTGATTACATTTAATAATTTTTTTGAGACCCCTTTCGTGTTTAAAGAGTTCGATATCACCTTTGAGCTAATTAATGTTTTTCGAGTAAAAAGCGCAAATGGGGTATATGGAATCTCAGAATAATCAGAGAATTTTACTTTACCGATATTATAATTTCGCCAAGAAATCTGCTTCGTTTGAGGGTCTATACCGAAGAGGCTTTTTGTCGTTTTCACCAACAATGTTCCCGTAAAATTATTTATTATTTGCTCCTTAATAGTACTATTTAATTCTATTTTTTGTTGTGCCAATACTTGCAGCTGTAGTGAGCTACAAATAATTATTAATAAAATTAACTTTTTCATGGGATTTACTATTGTATCTTCTTTCATCAATTACGCTATACTTTCTTCTCTATATTTTACTTAATTATTTCCAATGAAATAAACCCTTACAAAATAGATATGTTCAAAATTAGCCTAGATAATAAGGTAATGCATATGTTTTATAACAGTGCCTCTTCAGAACAATTCTAAAGAGGCACAATTCCTGTTATAAACAGAATCACAGATAACAAAACATTAATCAAAGTCTACTCCTGCAAAATTGATTCCGGTGAGACGGTGCATTTTGTAATTAAAAGTAGAAAGGTCCTTGAAATTGAATTTTGAAATATCATCATGTCCACAAGCCCTAGCTACAACTTTTATCAAATCATTAGATGCTACAAAGAAGTTTTTCAATTGATTTGCTGATGCTTCAATAAGGAGTCTTGATCGTAAACTATCTTTCTGCGTAGCTATTCCAACTGGGCAGTTATTCGAACCACATGCTCTCATTCCTAAACATCCTATGGCTTGTAAGGCAGAATTGGAAACTGCTACAGCATCTGCACCTAGCATCATAGCCTTGGCAAAATCTTCTGCCACTCTGAGTCCGCCAGTAATAATCAGCGTAACATCCGTAGCTCCCACTTTATCTAAATGCTTTCTTGCTCTGGCAAGTGCAGGTATGGTAGGTACGTTAATATTGTTACGCAAAATAGTAGGTGCAGAACCTGTTCCTCCGCCTCTGCCATCAAGGATGATATAGTCTACCCCTACCTTGAGTGCAAAATCAATATCTGCTTCAATATGACTAGCAGCAATTTTGAATCCTATCGGGATACCGCCGGTAATTTTTCTTACTTCTGCAGCCACTTCAATGAAATCTTCTGCAGTCTTTAAATCTGGAAAAGCTGCTGGAGAGATAGCAGCTTGCCCAACCTTTAGTCCTCTCACAGCGGCTATTTCTTTTGTTACCTTATTGCCTGGTAGGTGTCCGCCGGTACCAGTCTTTGCGCCTTGTCCTCCTTTAAAATGAAAAGCTTGTGCTTTCATTACTTTATCCCATGAAAACCCAAATTTAGCGGACGCCAATTCGTAAAAATATCTGGAGTTGTTTTCTTGTTCTTCAGGCAGCATTCCACCTTCTCCGCTGCAAATACCTGTTCCAGACAATTCAGCCCCCATAGACAATGCAATTTTGGCCTCTTTCGAAAGAGCCCCAAAACTCATATCCGAAACAAATATTGGAATATCTAATTCCAAAGGTCTTTTAGCTCTTTTACCTATAACTACTTTAGTGCTGACATGCTCTTCATCCAGTAATGGTCGAGAAGCTAATTGTGCGGGTAGAAATTGGATATCTTCCCATTTTGGTAAAGTATTTCGGTCAACGCCCATAGAGGCAGAAGGGCCATGGTGTCCGAAATTTTTCAGTCCATTTTGCGCCAATTCTTTAATATAGGAAGTATATGGTTCTGTATCTTCCGGATGTGTATCCGCATATTGACCTAAGTATTGATCGCGTTTGAAAGGCTGAGGATGTTCTTTTAAATACGAATCGATTTCATCTTCGTCTACATACACTGCCCCATCCCTAATCACAGCAGTAAACTTGTGTAGTGCTTCCTTATTGTTGTACTCACTAACACCTGTATCTATTCTATAATCCCAATTGTGTACGCCACAAATAATATTATCTCCATCTACGTATCCATCTGCCATAAGTGCACCTCTATGTAGACATCTACCATAAAGCACTGAGACGTTTTGTCCGTACCGTATCACCACTAGATCCAGTCCATTAACCAGTTTACCTATTGGTTTCTTGTCTTCTAAGTCTGCAAAATCAACGAGCTTAAATTCTTTCATGTTATCTTTTATTTATTTTCCTAGCCTTCAATTATCTTATATTTTATTTGAACTGATATAGCATACTTATTCCTAAACAAGTCATATATAACATGGCTAAATACTTTTACCAGAAGGCAGGTGAAAAGTACTTTGTATATCCTATCAAATGTACAAAAATCAAACTTATTTTTTGTGCTTAGACAAATAATGAATATAAATCTATAGGGGTAAGAAATGGCTTAATAATATATAAATTCACAGCGGGAATGCTAATCCCCCAATAAATCAATATAAGATAAAATCTTGATTGTGAATTTTCAGAAATGGGCAGCAAGGTATAGACTATGATTAATCATGGTGAAGTTCTTTTCCACAATGCGGGCATTCGCCCAATCTCCTTTTTTTCATTTGTTCAATATAAGCTGAACTTAAAATACCAGTAGGCAAGGCAACGAACCCTATTCCAACAACCGCAATGAATGAACTTAATACTTTTCCCAATGGAGTAATTGGGTAAACATCACCATAGCCTACTGTAGTTAAAGTAGTGATGGCCCACCAAAAGGCGTGCGGTATAGATTTAAACTTTTCTGGTTGAACTTCTGATTCTACATAATACATCATAGTTGAGGATACTAGAATCAATACAAAAGCTAAAAATAAAGTCATCAATAGTTCTGATT
>CAYZUW010000275.1:0-5785 GCA_964481325.1 uncultured Saprospiraceae bacterium | reverse complement strand
CATATAAACCGCTCAGAATTCGTATCGTTTTTTGAGCAAAATTTAAGTCTCTACCATCAAAACTATCTGCATCAAGGCCTGTATACACATCTCCTCGAAACATATGAATTGCCTGAATTGAAGTCTCAGATGTAAATTTCTTGTTGAACTTTTGGTATCGATTATAATTCACTTCAGCCAAATTGGAGCTGATGTGCATTAATTTCTCAAGCTTAGACTGATTTAGTGTTTTTAACTTCTTTACCAATTTTAGGCTTTCATCAGCAAAAACTAGCTCAGTGTGCTTCTTTATTCTACTTGGGTTTTCGTTTAATGTCTTAGCAGGGGATAGTACAAGAATCATATAAGGCTTATTATTTGTGCAAATTTAAGATAAGAATTTAAAAAGGAAATCATTTAAAAGTTGCTAAGGCAACATTTGAATAAAAAAGTAGTATACTTACGTATGCTTATCTAATTTTTTAAGTAAAACTCTAGTCACCAGTTCTCTATTCGTTTTTCTCAGAATATTAACAATTTGTGACTATAAAAATTCTACTAAAAGGTAAAATCAATTCTAAGCAGACTGATTATTAATGATTTAGAGAAAAGTATTGAGTCTCAATAAATAATATGCTTGAATACCAATCATAATGATGACTGAATTTCCAGAATTTATGACGATTTCAATGTCACACTTTTTTGACCACACTATTGGTACTAGGAATCATATTATATAGTTTTATAGAGTAATTCAATTTAAGATAGTTTTTGTGTTTATTTGTTTGGGTTAGAGGCCCTTGCTTGTTTACAGGCAGGGGTTTCCTCTTTTTTAGGAAAGAATGTTTTAATTCCGACCTCTGATTAAGAATAGTTGCGTAAAAAATATTCTACTTGTATGGAAATAAGATGGACTAGACATTAAAAAAGCCCCTTTCACTCAAAGTGAAAGGGGCTTTTTTTATGAGAGTGAAACTAGACTAGTTTCCCCCGTTCAATATCGAAGGTTCACTAAGTGGCACAGCCGCAGGTTCTTCTTCCGGCTTCAATACTTTTCCTTTGATTGTAAGGACTTTCTTACTTACTTCCTCATTTGTAGTCAAAGTAACCGTTTTAGTGAATGGTCCTGTACGTTTAGTATCATATCTTACTTTTACTTCGTTCGTCTCACCTGGAAGGATTGGCTCCTTTGGATAGGTTGGGACAGTACATCCACAGCTTCCTTTAGCATGCTTGATGACAAGTGGTTCATTACCTGTGTTTGTAAAAGTAAATACTCTGAATGGTTCAGAATTCTGTTTAATGGTACCATAGTCTACTACAACATCTTTAAATTCCATTACTGGACCTTCAGATGGGGCGTTATTAACAGCTTCTTTAGTCGATTCTTGCGCAGATAAAAAGCCTATGCAAAGGCAAAGTGTCAATAATGTTAATATATTCTTCATTTTAATAAGTTTTAACTTGTTGGTTAAAAAACATTCTTTTTTGGGTGTATGTTCTATCCCTACCTACAAAATTAGCAATAATCATACTAATAAGAAATATCTAAGTCTATTTTCCCTGTTAAACTAAGGTTAATAGTGTTAAGGGCGCGTCAAATCTAAACATTAAATACCACTATTTGTAGTACTTATTAGACACAAATAATGGCATATAGTCACCCTTATACGAACGGATATTCGTATATTTGTGCCCTGTTATACTCAATGGAAAGTGCTCTTTACCAATTTCTTTTGAGTATAAAACCTCTTTTAACTTAAGATCCTTTCCGCAATATGACTGAAAATCCAGTATTAGACCATAATTTGCTTAAAACAGTAAGCCACCAAAACCAAAATTATGAAGAAGTGCTCAGCGACTTCTGGATTTGTCTAGTGAGTAGAGAAGCAAGTTTACTCGCTCGAAAAGATGTATTATCAGGTCGAGGGAAATTTGGGATAACTGGAGATGGAAAAGAGGTCCCTCAAGTAGCCATGGCAAGAGCCTTCAAAAAGGGGGATTTTCGTTCAGGATATTATAGGGATCAGACATTTATGTTTGCCTTAGGGCTTTGTTCCGTGGAGGAGTACTTCGCTCAATTATATGCTGATGCGAATAATGACCCATTTTCGGGAGGAAGGCAAATGAACAATCACTTTGCTACGCCGCTCATAGACGAATCGGGAGAGTGGACTAGACACACAGACCTCAAAAACGTGAGTTCGTGCATATCTCCTACAGCTGGACAAATGGCAAGAAGCTTCGGGCTTGCCTTCGCCTCCAAAAAATATAGAGAAAATAATAATATTGACCCCAGCCAAAATTTCTCCATCGATGGCAACGAAGTGAGCTTTTGCACTATCGGAGACGCAAGTACCTCAGAAGGCGTTTTTTGGGAAACCATCAATGCAGCTAGTGTGACCAAGGTGCCTTTAGCAGTATTTGTTTGGGATGATGGCTATGGTATTTCAGTTCCCAAAGAATACCAGACCACAAAGGGGAGTATATCAGAAGTATTAGATGGGTTTTCTTTTGATACTGCCCTAGGGGGGATGAAGATCCACAAAGTCAAGGGCTGGGACTATCAAGCGATGGTAACCTTGTTTACAGAGAAGGTGGAGGAAATCAGAGAATCACATATCCCTGCACTCTTCCATGTAGATGAGTTGACACAACCACAAGGGCACTCGACTTCTGGATCGCACGAAAGATACAAATCCAAAGTAAGACTAGCGTGGGAAAAAGAATACGATTGTAACCTAGTGATGGAGGAGTGGATAGTAGATAATAATATCGCTACCGCCCAAGAAGTAGAAGACCTCAAACAAAAAGCAGCTGACTTTGTCAAAGAAAAAAGAAATATAGCTTGGGAGAATTATCAAGCCCCAGTTATAGAAGAAAGACAAAAAGTAGAAGCACTATTAGCACAGATCAACGTGGAGCATCCTGGTGTTCAAAAACTGGTTAAAGAATTTAGTGCTCTTAGAGAGCCGCTCCTTTATGAAGTTACGAAAGGGATTCGTAAGATATTGTTTTACCTCAACCCATACGATCTGCCTGTCAAGCAGCAGCTGCAGGATTGGTTGTCCAATGTATATCAATACACCACCGATAGATACCACGATTATCTGTATAGTCACTCAGACAAGTCAGCGATAAAAATCCCAATTGTACATCCGATTGTTACAGAAGACTCTACCAAAACTACGGGCTTCAATGTCTTAAACAAGTTTTTTGATATCTGCTTAGAAAGAGATAAAAGAATTTTTGCCTTCGGTGAGGATGTAGGGAAGATAGGAGACGTGAACCAAGGATTTGCAGGTATGCAAGATAAGTATAGTGTAGATCGAGTTTTTGATACAGGTATAAGAGAATGGACTATAATGGGGCAAGCTATTGGTATGGCTATGCGTGGTCTGCGTCCCATCACAGAGATACAGTATTTAGACTACCTTATATATGGCATATCTGCATTGTCTGATGATTTAGCTACCCTTAGATATAGATCTGACAACGTACAGCAAGCTCCAGCCATCATTCGTACCAGAGGGCACCGACTAGAAGGGATATGGCATGCTGGATCACCGATGGGCCTACTACTCAACTCGCTTAAGGGTATGTATATATGTGTACCGCGCAACATGGTGCAAGCAGTAGGTATGTACAATACCTTGCTACAAAGTGATGATCCCGCTTTGGTCATCGAGTGCCTCAATGGATATCGCTTGAGAGAAGTCATGCCGGACAATATAGGAGAGTACACCGTACCTTTAGGCGCGCCAGAAATTTTACAAGAAGGAGCTGACGTCACACTAGTGACCTATGGTTCATGTGTGAGAATTGCGGAGGCAGCATTACCATTGCTAGCCGACATGGATATTAGCTTAGAGTTGATAGATGTGCAGACGCTTATGCCTTTTGATCTAGAGCAAACCATTTTGAATAGTGTCAAAAAGACAAACCGCATCGTATTTTTAGACGAAGATTTTGCGGGTGGTGCGACAGGATTCATGATGCAAAAAGTGATTGATAGAGACGGCGCCTATGCGTATTTGGATTCAAAGCCAGTGACTATTGCAGCAAAGGACCATCGTACGCCATTTGGTTCAGACGGCGATTACTTTACCAAGCCCAACACAGAGGACATAATAGAGCGTATCTATCAGTTGATGCACGAAGTATCTCCTGAGTCCTATCCAATGATTTAAAAATTAAACATTCATAAACTCATACTGAAATGCAGAAAGTATTATTGACCTTAATTATTACATGCACATTTGTATGCATGACTATTGCTCAGACGACTAGACCAACTTCTCAGCCGACGACAAGCCCGACAAGCCAAGCTTCAAAAAAAATGAACATGATGAAAGCGCCATATGCATCGATAAAAGAATCCCCGACAAGCTTCACTCCAGCAGCTGTTTTACAGCGTACCATCGATGGTCTAGGATACAGATATCATTGGGCTTCAGAAGGCTTAACGGCTAAGGACCTAGCCTATGATCCAGGCAATGCGGGCAAAAGGGCCGATCAGGTTTTACAGCACATTCATGGCCTTACCCTTACGATTCTCAAGACCGTTACAGGCAACACCAATGCACGTCCAGAAGCCCTAGAGGAGATGGACTACGAGGCACTTAGGATGAGCACTTTGATCAACCTCAAAGAAGCGAGCGACTATCTTAGCGCGAATCCGAACCTAGACTTAAATGAGCGCAAAGTTATTTTCTCAAGAGGGGAGACGGTAAGCAAATACCCACTTTGGAATCTTCTCAATGGACCACTTCTGGATGCCGTTTATCATACCGGCCAGATAGTATCTTTTAGACGCTCCACAGGCAACCCTAGTCATCCGAAGGTGAACGTCTTCAGAGGTACCGACCCTAATGGATAAGTAAAGAAATATTTTATTCGTAAAGAAAGAAAAGTGAATCGTAATTAATATGCGGTTCACTTATTTTATGCCCTTTCGTTTCCTGGGTTATATTTTTGGGCTATCCCGTCGGCTTTTTGCGCTACACCCAACCGCCCACAAAAGCCTCGGGTCATGTCATCCGCTCCTATAGGATATGGCCCACGCATTCGTAGGAGAAAAGGCATGCCTTTTCTCTACCAAACCTACCTACATATCCCGTACCGCTGCCACCGTTTGTCCTTCACTATGACACTCTTAGGATATAAGGATGGGCACAATCATGCGGAAGGTGGATCCTATCTAGAGCTCCTCGAATTGTTAGAGCAATTTGGAGCTGAACCAACAAAAGATATTCGAGAATTGTGGAAGCGAATTGTTTTTTCCGTTGCAATTACAAATACGGATGATCATCTCAGAAATCATGGATTTCTCTTGAAGCCAAATTATGGTTGGGCACTAAGTCCAGCATATGATATCAACCCGATTCCTGACGGAGTAGGTTTGAGTCTAAATATTGATGAGATTGATAATAGTTTGAGTTTTGATTTATGCATGGAAGTTTGTTCGTATTTTAGATGGAAAAAGGAAGAGGCTGAGAAGGAGTTATCTAAGCTTAAATCTATTAGAAATTCATGGGAGTTGCGTGCAAAGGCTATGAATTTAAAAAGAAATGAAATTGAACGAATGAGAATGGCTTTTGAGAAAGCAATATGAATACGGAGGGGTAGAAATTACAGTGTATACATTCAAGAGATAATCCGGACAAGTGCTGTGCAGTAGTGCCGACCGATAGGAAGGCAGACCTGTAGTGAAACGGAAGGACCGAGCAGACCTGCGAGCTACGGAACATACAGGTTGTGTCAAAATTTATTTTTAGTTTTTGTTGGTTTCATATATCTCTCCAAT
>CAYZUW010000274.1:2862-5797 GCA_964481325.1 uncultured Saprospiraceae bacterium | reverse complement strand
CTTTTTGCTTTTTGCTTTTTGCTTGACTAGTTAAAAGACTTGATTAGTTTCTCAATTTCTTGTGTATTGTCTTTTTCGGGGTAGGTGTGCAGATTACCGAGATAGTTCATGCCGAGATAGTCGGCTGTGTGCATAAAAGGAAGCCAAAAATGATGGTCTAGATTATTACCAATTGAGCTTGTCAAGACTACCATATTTTTTCCACGCAATTTTCGACCGAGTTCTTTTTCTATGGTGATCAAATCTGACAATCTATCAAAAAATACTTTCATGATGCCACTCATCGCGTACCAATATACGGGTGTAACAAATATAAAGGTATCATATTCAGCTATCCAATGCCTCATCGAAGATATAAAATCATCATCTCGATTATGGTGTGCATAGTCATAATAAGTAAACTGGAGCTCATTTAAGTCTACTGTATCAGCATTATTCACAGCCTTGATATTAGCTACTAACTTCGCCGTATCACCATCCTTTCTTGAACTACCTGATAGTATAATACACTTCATTAAATCTATTTGCTGCTAAAATAAGCATTTGTATCATTTTTCGAGAAAAACATCCTTCTCTCCTCCTAAGTGGTCAACTTAGAATCGCAATGAAAACATAACACAAATAAATATCTGTAGTGCTTGGTGCAAAGAAGATTCATTTTGTGAACCAAAACACATATATTTGATTACTATTAAAATGAGCAACTATTTGCGCCCCTAATTTGCGCCATTGATATTTGAACATTGTTAATTCGTAATTGATTCAGCATTGATAATTGAGCATTGAAAATTGTACATTGATAATTGAACATTAACATTTATGCATTATTATTCCTTGGGTTCTATTCCACCCAAAAGACATACACAGTTTAGAAAGCCAGATGGTAGTTTATACAATGAAGAACTCTTTTCGACAGAAGGTTTTAGCGATTTGCATTCTCTGCTATACCACTGTAATCCACCAACTCAGATAGTCCAAGTGGGGGAACCCTACAGCGTCGCTCCTAAAATCATAGAAGATAAGCAACTAAAACATCGTAGCCTCAAAGGCTGGGATGTAGCTCCAGAAGATGACTACATAAAATCTCGCAAACCACTTCTGGTCAATGCGGACTGCAAGATTTCAGTGGCAGCACCCCGCAAAAGCATGACAGATTATTTTTTCAAGAATGCTGATGCAGATGAAGTGGTTTTTATCCACAAAGGAGAAGGAACGCTAAAGACAATGTATGGTAAGCTTCCATTTGGGTATGGCGACTACGTTGTTATCCCAAGAGGTACTATTTATCAATTTGAATTTAAAGATGAAGATAATCGCCTTTTGATTGTAGAATCCACAGGGCCTATTACTCCTCCAAAAAGATATAGAAATAAGTTTGGGCAACTCATGGAGCACGCTCCTTATTGTGAAAGAGATATCCGCAAACCTGTTGACCTCGAGACGCATGATGAAAAAGGCGAATTTTTGTTTTACATCAAGAAGCAAGATATCATCTATCCGTACTCCTATCTTAGCCATCCATTTGATGTGATTGGTTGGGATGGGTATGTTTACCCTTATGCTTTTTCTATCCATGATTTCGAACCCATCACTGGGCGTGTACATCAACCACCTCCAGTGCATCAAACTTTTGATGGAAAGAATTTTGTGATCTGTTCTTTTTGCCCACGACTTTTTGACTATCATCCTCAGGCAATCCCGGCTCCATACAATCATAGCAATATTGATAGTGATGAAGTCCTATATTACGTAGATGGAGATTTTATGTCAAGAGCACATGTGGAGAAAGGTATGTTTACTTTACACCCTGGCGGGATCCCTCATGGTCCTCACCCTGGTACTGCTGAGAAAAGTATTGGTGTGAAAGAAACGCATGAATTGGCAGTGATGGTAGACACTTTTTATCCTTTATATATGACAGAGCATGCGTATGGGATTGAGGATAAGGATTATCATAAGTCTTGGTTGGCATAAAATTAGTTGAAAATTGAAAGTGGAGAGTGGAAAGCAAATTTCAACTTTCAATTCTCCACTTTCAACTCTTTTATTCCTTTTCTTCCTTATAAAGTAAATGCCCCACCAAAGTAATCTGATCTCCTAATTTTTTCCGAGCCCAATCCATACCAAAATCTGTGCGGTCAACTACGAGGTTTACTTCAATACCAAAAATTTTTCCTTTTCTGGTTTCTTTCGTTCCCTTATAAATAACAGAAACTTCTTGATCTTTTTCAATGCCACGAACAGTTAGTTTGCCAGTGGCGGTATATTCATTGTCTCCTGTTTTACTCATGCCGTTTGCGGTGAATACGATTTCAGGGTGTTCATCAACATGAAGAAAATCAACGCTTTTTAACTTATTGGCCAATCGTTCTGCAATTACATCTATGCTTGTTGCGTCTACCACAAAATTGACTTTTGCGTTTGACAAGTCTTCCAAAGACTCTGTTTCAATAGAGCCATCAAAGATTTTGAACTCCCCGGTTCGAATCGAAAATTCTTCCCAACCAACTTCAAAGCGTACATTGGAATGAGGATTGTCGACCATCCATTTTTGTTGTGCAAAGAATGGTGTTGTGAGTAGTAGGAATAATAATGAAATGAATATGTTTTTCATGATGTTATTTTACCTTTTAATTCAAGTTTACTCATTGTAAATCTATTTATACCTAAATATACTGATTTTTAGACTCATTGTAAATAAGTTACTTACATAATACTAACTAAGGCTGTTTTGCTCAAACAAACCCCCATCCTCCAACATCCATTCTAATATAGGTCGACACCTGTCTTTACATGCTGGATAAAAAATATCCGTACCGCTATTCTTCTGTTCCTTTGGTTTGCCCCACCAAAATTCAGCGATAGCGATGGGCTTTAATTGATGTGCCAAGGCATACTGCAATAGCTTTGGCGCGGCGCATTCTCCAGCTGCTGC
>CAYZUW010000274.1:1039-2762 GCA_964481325.1 uncultured Saprospiraceae bacterium | reverse complement strand
CATTTCTTTGCACTGGACAGTATCTGCAAATTTCCCAGAAACCGTTCCTAGATATCCAAACCCACCTTCTTGTGTTTGCACAACCAGTACACCAAACATTTTCCCTCTTTGTTTTTCAAAGTCATAATCCCAGTTTTGTGAGGCATCAGAGATGAAGTCTTTAAATTCCATGGCAGCTACTTTGGCGATAGTTGGAATCTAGACCAAAAGGATTGTTGAGCTGCTCAGGAATAGCCACATCAGAAATATCCGTTTTAAAATCAAAGAAGTATTGGTCGAGCATCTTATGACTAGCCTTTATTTAAAATATTATCCAACAACCTCTTTACTTGCGAATCTCCATATCCATAAATAGGTTCTCGCTTGCAAAACTCTTGAAAGATGGTTCCAAACTCTTCGGTATCTAAGTCCTTCATTATTTGAATTAAGGTTTCTGTTGGTCTGCCTAAACTATCTCCCTTAGGTATTCGTGCTATATGTGCTTGCACTGCATCAAACATAAAAGGGTATGCCGTTTTCAATTCTTTAGCATGGGCTAGTAGTTGATCATTGTTTTCACTTTGGTAGGCTTTCCAAAAATCAGACAACTTGTCTAGCTCCGTCATCTTTTTGCTATTCTCAAAAATAGAAAGTAATCCTTCTTCGTCTAAACCACCAAATCCATATCGCGTATGTACATCTGGCCTGACCAAAAATATCGGATTGTCTTTTCCTTTCATAAGACTCAACACAAACCACATATTCACCTGACAAAACAAGTCGTCCTCAAACCAAAGATTAATCTCGGCGCCGCTTTCTATTCGCTGTATTTTTTCAAATTCGGAGACTACTTTTTCTTGATACTCTGTAGGTGTAGCTCCGTAATGTTGGCTTATAAATTTTGCTCTAGTGGCAAACAGATCTTCTAGGCTTTCTCCGTTGACTGCACCGTCTACTAAGCATTCGCGCGCTATGATTAGCTCTCCTTTTATGGAAAGAGGGAATTGGGACTTGAGTGCGTCGCCGTTTAGGATGTGGTATTGGGTCATTGGCAATATTTTGTTCATCGTTTATTGATAAATCCAAATTTCAAATGCGCTAGAATCTTCTTTTTCATTTCAATAGTTTCATTTTCTGCATCATTTATTATTAAGGATGAAATTGGGTTTCTTTTGACAGAACTTGTTCTCGTATTCTGCCTTTATATTGATTCCCACTTCCTCTTTTTTGAATTTCAATTTCAACATAAAAATACTAAAGTTACAAGCTTTGATAAATCTATAATTACATTTTATACTTTCCATTATTGAAACTGATAAGATGTTGTTAAAAGAAAATAGCCTCCCACACGAATGGAGATAGCCTCATTAATGAAATCGGATTGAATAGATCTTTGTATGAACTGAGGATTATTGAAATTTAATACATCCACAGCCCTTAGTTGTATTGTAAGTGGGTAGAGGTAAAAAAAAGGGTATCAGCACTTTCATAGCTATCGAGAGTCACAATACCCTCAGCATTTGAGACCTCCAAGTCAATAGTGTTGTCAAATTTATGCGAAGCAAATTGTTGGACTACTATTCCGTCTATAATGATGTTTTCAATACTGTCTTTAAAGATAAGCGAAATCTGTGCTTGACTAGAGTAAAATGATATCATTAAAAAAAAAAATAATACGACTCTAGTATATCTCATAGCAAGATGAAATTTAATAGCTTTTGATTTATATTGATGCACAGTAGTA
>CAYZUW010000274.1:0-1029 GCA_964481325.1 uncultured Saprospiraceae bacterium | reverse complement strand
GAGCCTTGTTAAGGCTTTTCCTTGTATTATTTAAAATTAGGATAGTTTAATAGATTTAATGAATTTCCTTTGATAATAAAAAGTAAAATTTAATCCTGAATTCATGGCAAAATCGAATTAGCAAAAAACGCTCTTTTATTCGTCAGTTTTCGAAATAGATCCAATTTTCCACAATTGCAAAAAATGATAAAATAAACAATTAATTTGAAACGATGTATGTCTTCACTATTTAGCAATCGTCACCTTCATTTGTAATTCTACTCTTTTAATCTATACAAAAAAAAATACCTATATGATCGAAAATTTCCAACTGATTTAAGGTTTTTTTATAAAAAAGTAATTCTTAATTTCATTGCTATCAATCTTTAATGCATTCAAACATGTCTGATTTGAGTTTTGGCGTAGCACTTGACGACAAAACAGAGTAATAAAACTCTCTAAAATCCTTAAATTCTTGTATTTTATAATTTGATTTTTCAAATGCAAACATTTCTTCATCCCAATTGACCTCCAATTGTATTGCCGTTGAACTTTTGCTACTTTCAGAGAACTCCAATACAACTCCTGGAATATTGAGAGGCCCAAAGGGAGATATTGAGAAAGGAAGTTCCAATGTTATCCAAATTTTTTTTTCAGGCTTATATTTGCTATATGCCCTAAAACAATTGTACCCTAAAATATTTTTACATCTTTCGGAGTCTAAAATCCATTCATCTTCATCTTCATCTCTCGAGATTTCATACACATCTGTTGCATTATTCCAGTTTTCTATGGCAGAATAAAAATCCCATCTATTGTGCTCTGTTTTGAGGTATAATTTATTAATTACATTGCTGGTGCATGGTTCCGCATCGCAATGTTGCACAAGGCTGTCTAAAGTAGAAGTGATTACCTGATTGTCACCTTTTATCGTGTAATACCAGCGCAAATTAGAGAAGTTTTTTTTAGCACTTTTGATTATACTCTCCGTCATGTTGCCAGGGTTTGCAAAAGGAAACCTAGCTTTTTCATATACTACTGTAATAACTT
>CAYZUW010000273.1:0-5812 GCA_964481325.1 uncultured Saprospiraceae bacterium | reverse complement strand
TGCGACTCGTCCTCCACATGAAAGGGACGATGTTGAATCGCCAACTGAACAGATTCAATACGCCGAATTAAATCACGGGTAATGTCAGAAAATAAATGCGCCGTAAAATGCTCCCAGATATAATCTATAGCCGTGGTCGAAGGATGCAACATGTCAGAGGTGTAAAAACGATAGTCGCGCAAATCATCCATCATGATCTCATAAGACGGAAAATAAATCGCTTGAGAAAATTGACCACACAAGGCTTCGATGCCTAGATGCAAAATAGCCTTGCTACGCGTATTTTCGAGGAGGCCATCCTTCGCATGTCGAATAGGGCTGACGGTAAAGATGAATTTCGCGTTTGGATTTACGTGCAATAAATTTTGCAAGGTGTTTGAAAAGGGAGCAACAATTTCTTCTGGAGAAAGACGCTTTTTCTCAAACTGATCTTTGGGTAATTTATGACAATTGGCGACAGCGATTTCTGTTTGCTTATGCTGATAATAATAGGCCGTACCAAAAGTAAAAATGAAAACATCCGTTTGCGCTATTTTTTGCTTGGCCTCTCTGGCAGACATTTGCAACTGTTCTTTAAAGATAGCTGGATCTTGATCAGAAAATATACTATGATGCCAAAGCGAAAACCATCTTCCTTCACGTTGTACCATGTCACGATTTTCAAAATTATAGTCATTTAAAATCATGTCGATACAATGAGCTATATTGAGTGGATTATATTGAATGCCGAAAGGATTGAGAATACAATTAATTTTGATATCCTGAAGTCGCTTTGCCATGTGCTCCGCAAAGCAAGACCCAAAACAAACAACGTTTTGCTGATGATCCAATTGCAAATTTGGTTGGAAGGGAGGGAGAGTAGTTCTGAAATCGCTCATAAGTGGGTGATGAATAAGGATTTTATTAGTTTTGCAAACACAAAAATAGTTAATTGACGCTTAATGGGATTTTTTGACCGTATATTTAATACAGACACTCCAGAGCTTGACCAGCCAAACATTAAATTTGGTAGGTTTTCGGATGCCTATAAATCAAAAAAGCAATACGGGCATTGGGATGCTGCATTGAAATTGTTCGATAAAAAAAAATATACAGAAGCCTACGATAATTTTTTTCAGTTTCTTTATGACGAAGACGAGGACAATGTAAGTTGGAATAAAGAAGGAGATAAATTTCACTTCAGAATTTTGCAAGGCTCCAAGCTAATCACGGGAGATATTGATGATAAGTTGATTCGTGTAGAGACTAAGGTGGCTAAGGTGAAAGCACCTGGTGTAGGATTCATGCGCAGATTAGTAGAGAAAAATTATGATCTTAAATACAGCAGATTTGCTATCGATGAAGAAAGTCATATCGTCTTAGTGTTTACCTCCTTCTTGATCGATGGTTCTCCTTATAAATTATATTATGCATTAAAAGAACTGTCTACTCAGGCAGATAAGATTGATGACCTCTTGTTGGATGAGTTTGATGTCCTCAAAGAGGTGGACTCTGAATGCAAAACAGATATAGACGACGCTCAAAAAGAGGTAAAGTATAATTATATAATTAATGAGATTGAAGAGGTACTCATGTATCTTGAAAAAGACAACATTATTCTCAATGAATATCCAGGTGGAGTGGCCTATCTTTTATTAGGCCTTTCCTATAAACTAGATTGCTTGACTAGACCAGAGGGCTTTATGATGGAATCCCTCGAGCGCATACATAGATTTTATTTCGCTAAGAACACCAAGAAAACCGTACAGCGAAATGTCGCCTTGATCAAGGAGTTTAGAAAATTGTTAAAACGAACTAAAGAGGATTTTTTCAAAGAGATGTATGACGTGTCCGCTACCTTTGGGATTACTACTTCTGTAGAGCAAGCCAAAGTAGTGGCTTTCATCGAGGGAGAGATTCACAATATGGATTGGTACAATGAAAATGGACATAAGGAGATTGCCTTAGCAGTTCCAGGATATATCATAGGGTATTGTATGTTTAACTATGCGGTGCCAAAACCAGTAAGAGACCTTTTTATATTATATTATCAAATTATCGAATTTGATTATTTTAAAGCCTTAGGCTTCAAAGTTAATTATATAGAAGAGGGACAATTGCAGAAGAAAGCAATTAAACAAGCTATTGGTATTATTACTAATCGTCACAAATCCGACTTTCCAAACTTGAATCCAGAAGCCCGAGACTTAGATTTTGACACGGAACAATCCTTTGCAAAATCTTTTCTATTGATGATTCATCAATTAAATTTAACAAGCACTATTTCATAACAACTTTGAAATTGCTAAATTGCAATAGGTTCAATTTACCATGGAGACAATTATAGACTTATATCGAGATATAGTAGTACAAATTGCTAATCCCTATTCTTTAGGGACTGGCTTTTATTTAGGTGCCTATGATCTTATTGTCACTAATGAACATGTGATAAGGGGAAATGAATATGTGGTCTTGAATGGTCATTCATTCGAAGAGCACTTATCCAAAGTCTTGTTTGTAGATGAACGTTTAGATTTGGCTTTTTTAGATGCATCTAAATTGAGTCAAAGCACTAAGGGAAAAATGTGCGAAAAATCTGAATTGCGCATCGGTGAAGAGATACTGGCAGTAGGCCATCCATTTGGCTTAAAGTTTTCTTTTACCAAAGGCATTGTCTCTAATCCTAAAATTGTTAAAAATAATTTAGAATTTATTCAGCATGATGCGGCGCTAAATCCTGGAAATAGTGGCGGTCCCTTAGTCAATCAACAAGGGGAAATAATAGGGGTGAACTCCTTCTCTATTGTAAATGGAAATTCTATAGGCTTTTCATTGCCAATTCGTTACGTAAAACAGAATATTGACAAGTTTATGGCTTGTGGAAAGCAAATAAGCGCTATTTGCACCTCTTGCAATACCATTGTTAGCGAGGATAAAATCGAAACTAAATATTGCTTTAACTGTGGTAGCGAAGTCAAATTGCCTAATGTGGTAGACGAGTATCTGCCCTTAGGGATGGGAGTGACTATCGAAGCCATGCTGACCAGTCTTGGCTACGATGTACAACTCTCAAGAAGGGGACTCAACAGCTGGGAGGTAAAGCGAGGTTCTGCAAGAATCAAGATCAGCTACCATGAGGATACGGGCCTTATCATGGGAGACGCATACTTATGTACTATACCAAAGACAGATATCATATCTGTATATAATATGATGCTTAAAGAAAATTATACTTTGGATGGATTGACTTTTTCGGTCAAAGGGCAGGATATTATACTTTCCTTACTGATTTATGATAAATACTTCAATAATCAGACGAGTAAGCTTTTTTTTAATACTTTATTCGAAAAGGCAGATTACTACGATAACGTTTTGGTGGAAGAGTATGGAGGCTTCTGGAAGCCTGAAAACCAATAGCTCATATATATGTCGAGAATGTAATTAACACCAATCAACAGGCGAATGTTTTGTCGGATTATAAATAATGACGAATATTAAACGCTTAATTCCCGATTTTAACTATTTATTTTTGCTAAAAGTTGTATCTTTCACTATAATTACTGTTCAATTGAGCACCCAAAACTCTTTGGTTTAGCAAGTAGAGAGGTTAAAAACACAGATTCGAAGTGCCCATATATACGAATACATTAAAAATCTAATATGAAAAAAATTCAACACTTATTGATTCTATGCCTTGTGGGATTGATATCCTTTTCAGCAAACGCGCAACTGGATCTTCATTTTTCACAATTCTATCAATCCCCAACCAATTTGAATCCAGCTTTGACTGGAGTGATGAATTGCAACATAAGACTTACGGCAAACTACAGAAACCAGTGGTCAAGTGTGACTGGCTTCGAAAATTCATTTAATACTTATTCTGCATCATACGATCAAAGAATTCCAGTAGGAAGATTCGATTACTTTGGTGTGGGACTTACGCTTGTAGGAGATGTAGCTGGTACCTCAGAATTTACAACAAATACCGCAAAAGTATCTGGATCCTATTCAAAACGTATGGGAGGGTATAGAGATGAATCTCATTACTTGGTAGTAGGTGTCGATGCAGGGATATCTCAACGGTCGATTGATTTCCTAGCTTTGCGTTGGGGAACTCAACACAATGGTGATGGAGGTTTTGACCCTACTTTAGACTCTCAAGAAGGAGGAAACTTCGATAGAGACAATTTCGCTTTTGCAGATTTATCTGCAGGCTTGCTTTGGTTCTCTGTATTGGATGAGAACAATAGCTTCTTTATTGGAGGTGCTTACTCTCACTTGAATAGAGCTAATATTTCATTCAATGGAGAAGGAGATGAAACACTATTTACTAAAGTTACGCTACACGCAGGAGGTGAATTTTCTGCAGCAGGTTCTAGAGTTGCCCTTGTTCCTAACATTGTGACTTTCTTCCAAGGACCATCTTGGCAGGTAGTTCCAGGTGCAGCAGTTAGATTCCGTTTAGGTAATAGTAGAAGATATTATCAAGCCTTCCAGATTGGTGCTTGGGCAAGAGTTACACACCAATTAGATGATGATACGCATTTAGATGCTTTGATCTTGACTACAAGATTTGAATACGAAGACTTTGGGATAGGATTTAGTTATGATTTAAATACCTCTTCTCTGAACGAAGCTTCAAACTTCAACGGGGCATTCGAATTTTCTGTTAACTACAGAATTTGTGGACCAGAAAAAAGAAATGTATACTGTCCAAACTTCTAAGAGACACTATTCATAGATGAGTCCACTAGTTTTTTGGCTTATTCATAAATAATCATTTAAATACTCCTTATCGGCTAGCCGATAAGGAGTATTTAAATTTTAATTGCTAATTTTATTGATTGAATTGGCAATTTTGAGTCCACTAGTTTTCGGACTATACTCAATTATAATTCATCATGACTATATATAAGTAACTCTATAATATGTTTGGAACAAAAAAGAACGAAGGAACAGCAAAGAAATCAAGTAGCAATGGCGCTGCGCATTCCCATGCACTGAATAGCTTAGTCCAAGGGACGCTTGTAAAAGGAACAGTAAGTTCAGAAAGCGATATACGGGTAGATGGCACTTTAGAAGGAGATTTGCATTGTGCCTCTAAGTTAATAATAGGCCCAAGCGGTATGATATCTGGAGATGTAGAATGCGAAAACGCTTTGATTGAGGGAAGCTTCAAAGGACACTTGACTGTAAGAGGTACACTTCATGTAAAAGATAATGCGAAGATAGAAGGAGATGTGAGTACGGAAAAGTTAATCGTAGATCAAGACGCAGTATTTAATGTAACTTGTAATATGGGCGGATTGAGTTCGCCTTCTACTAAAACAAAAGAAAAACTTGTCAAAAAAGCAGCCAGTTGATCCTAATCAACCAAGACAAATCAATCCAGCATTAAAGTACTCGGGGATGGCCGCTCAAATGGCTGGCTTTGCGGCTATTGGCTTTTTTGGTGGCCAATGGATAGATGGACAGCTAGGATATGAAAAACCTGTGTTTGCCGTTGGCCTGCTAATATTTCTCTTAGGTGTATTTATGTTTAAGCTAGTTAAAGACGTGAGCCAAGATAAATGAGTACTCAACGATTCTATACGCAATTGGGATTAGTCACCCTATTTTCGATTCTACTTGTCTTTTTTCTCAATTTCAATTCCTTTATCCAAAGCGCACAAATGCTTTCTTGGTCCACTATTTTATTCTTTGTGATACTATCCATACTGATTTTTATAGTAGGAAGCTATGTAGCCGAACAAAAGAATAAAAACACTTTTACAAGTGTAATCCTACTCGTGATGATTACCAAAATGTTCCTATCCATACTGCTGGTAGGCAT
>CAYZUW010000272.1:0-5852 GCA_964481325.1 uncultured Saprospiraceae bacterium | reverse complement strand
GTGCTATGGATTACATTGCTTCGACGTTTACCTCTGTCAGTGGCATTTCCAATCGCGGCAGGGGGGCTAGTAGTTTGCACACAAATCATTGGATATTATTATTTAAACGAAAATTTCAACCAGCCTAAGCTAATAGGAATAGTAGCGATTATTTTTGGAATCATTCAAATTTATATCAATGCTGATACGTAGCATATCAACATTAAAAATATCGTTTCATGATAAATAGTAAAACTGAACTAATTGGCACTAAACACGTCTTTAGTGATATTTTGTTTTTTTGCGCAAGTACAACCTTATTTGGCTGTATTCTAGTTTCAATTTACGATTCTTTTTTATGGAATGGCTTGTAGCTCTCTTGTCGCCCGCAGATACGAGGAAGTCAGTGTGCTGCAATTGCGATGGCTTTCTCATTTAGTATTTCCAATCTGTATGTCTAAATGGTAATTTATTCAAGTCAGTATAAAATTCAGTATACTTTTTCATTTCATTTTAAATTCTCACTTTTTATTCCAGATAACAACCATATACATGGACCTTTTATCCTTATTCCACTTATTTTTCCGTTACATGCAAGCCGATAAATTTGCCAAAGCTCAAAAGCAAAGAGTCTTGCAGACACATTACTTTTACACCTTCCCGCAATCTTTTCCCACCCACCACCCTTATGGTGGATAAATAAATTCTATTTGATAATTCCAAGATGCAATATCCTACCTCCTGCTTGATTCACAGGGCTAACACTTTTGCCAATTACCACACCTCTGCTAGGTGAGAAATACTCTTTAATCACATCTCCAAATACATTGCGCAAAGTTGCAATCTTATGATCTTTCTCAACAATATCAGTAACATTTGGGTGAACGGCTAAGAGACCTCCTGTGTCACAATAAATCCAAAAGGACTTCTTACAAATGACGGTTTCATCTGAGATTTCTTCAACTTCTGAATCTGTAATCCCAATGTGGCCTAACAAATTATGAATCCCTGTCAATCCATCTCTTATCATTCCTTTTTGAAATAAGTTAGGGTTGCCTACCTCAAGCGTAATTGCAGGAATATCTAATTCGTCAGCCGTGCCTCTCAAAGTGCCATCGCTAGGAGGATTATGTACAATAATCTGAGCATTCTGTAAAAGAGCCATTTTCCGTACCACCTCATCACTCATGTCAGCTCTTATGTAGTATGAATTTACTCGGCCGTTACTCGCTGTATGTAGATCCAATAAGTAATCAAAATGCCTAATGACTTTATTTACTATCCTCCAAGCATACACTTGACTAACAGTGCCAGTCTCTTTGCCTGGCATAATGTGATTCAAATCTACGCCATCCAAGAATCTTCTCTTCTTTCTTAAAAATGATGGCGTATTCAAAACAGGAATGCCTACAATAGTACCTCGTAGCTCTTCGATGTCTATCTCATTGAACAACCGCTGAATCACAGGGATGCCATTCAACTCATTGCCATGCACCGCTGCTGTCAACCCAACAACTTTTCCCTTTTCTTTACCCTTTGCAACAATCACGGGAATCTTGATAGGTACTCCCATACCATCTTCAACCAGCTCTAACCAATATCGGCTGATGCAATTATTTGGAATCGTATCAAGATCTAGCTCATTAATTACCGCTATGTTGCTCATGCTGATTGTTTTCATTATTGAAGTATTTCCAAATTAAGTCTATAGCCTTCTCCACTAAAGGCTCTTGTTGCATTGCTGCGATTTGTGGTAAACCACCGATACTAGTGGTATTGATTTCAGATAAGACCCGCTTCCCATCATCACCTACTAAGGTGTCTACGCCATACATGACAATTCCCCTTTGCGTAAGTATCGGATTGATAAGTTTGATGATAGCTTCCTCCTCTGGCTCAACTTCAGTCCTATTTGAGCTACCTCCCATAGCTACATTGCAGAGCCAAGAATTTTCTGCAGGTAGCCTCAACGATGCACCAAGAATCTCACCATTGACAACTACAATCCGTTTATCACCTTGCTTGACATTCTTGAGATATTTCACAGCTAGATAATCAATTGGATTTTGGGCATAGGCCTTAGAAAATTCGTCTAGGGTGCAATGTTCTTTTCCAAAGCTCACCTTGTCTCCTTCAATTTTTACGATGCCTCGACCTCCGTATTCATTAAAAGGCTTCAAGACGATTGCGAATTGACTACTGAATTCAGTAATGTCCTCAAGCGAGTTACAGATTTTCATTGGCGGACAAACAGATTGGAAATTCATCAGAAATTCCTTACTGCCTGTCTCAGTTATTGCCATTGGATTATTGATGATTACAGCCTTAGGGAAAAAATTATTGATGAACTCTAGAAATTCTGTATCCATCGGTGGAGGCATCCTCAACCAGACCATATCATAAGTTTCTAAATCTACTTCCTTAAAATCTTTGGACAAGGCATGATCCTGAACATTGAATACAAAGTCCTTTGTAATACTTGTTCCGTATAATTTTGGATAAGGCGAGCAAGAAAAAAAACTTTCATTTATTGAGTTTTCTCTAGAAGCTATGTCTATGCATTCGGTTTGGCGATGTGCAAGCATCTTAATCGAAAGCTCATAAAGTGAATTTTCCGCAGAGTGATTTCTATGATCCGTGAGTATGAGTACTTTATACTTCATCTTAAATCAGTTGACTTTTATTTCATCAAGTAAACTCTGATCATCATTCAAACTTTTAAAAAGTTTCATCCTAAACTTTCCCTGCTTATTAACTAAAGTTTGAGCCATCTTGTCGATAGCTACCATGGACAAAACAGTCTGAATATAACATTCAATCAAATCATCTAAACCAATACCCAACTTATTGAAGTCACGTCTATCCATCAGCACTAAGCGATTCGTATCACTTCCCCACGTGCCGTCTTCATTCTTTATAGAAAGATTTGTGCCCAACATAGACCAACTGTCTATACTTGTTGTAATATTATCTACTAGTGGTTTTTCTGCTCGTCTAGCGTACGTACATAATGGCCTGATGCCTTTTTCGGTTGAGCTAACCATCATTCTGATATCCGCGACGAAGGTTTGATTCTTGTTATTAGGAATAGTGCCTACATGGTAAAGTTTCCCTGCAGGAGTAGTACTACTCCAATTGGAATTTCCTATGAGACTCTGAACTATGAATAGATCGTAATCAAACTCCATTTCCATAAAGGCATCTAATTCTTCTTGAGTAACAATAGTATAGACACCTTGTCCTGCATTACTGTACGGAACCTTAATAACTGCATGACCTCCCAACTTCCTAACCCAAAGTGGTATCTCATTTTTACTGACATCCCATATCGTCTCAGGCATATTCATCTTGAGTCCATACTGTGCTATTTCAGCGTTAAAAATGTCGTAGGCTTTGGCAGCTACCATTTTGTTTCTACCACCTGCTAGACAAGCTATGGTTGGATTGAGAATCTTGGTTTTGGAATTAACAGGAATTCTATTCCATGGCTTTTGGGTGACATATCTAAATGCAGCTCTCATAGGCAGCCATTCACCATCAACTAGTACTTGTAATACACCATCTACAAACTTCGCAGAGGGGTTGTCATCATCTTTATAAAATGAAACATAGTGAACAGGCTCTTGCATCACATCAGCGATGACTTCAGCATATCCAGATACCTCCATCGGATTCTTGTCATAGATTACTGCCAAACCGCCTTTTATCTTATTCCTTAGATTCTTTAGACTAGGCTTAAAGGTCCTTTCTACCATCAGTCTATAGCTTCCTTGTTCTTGGTTATCATCAACTAAGGGCATTGACTTTTGCCCAGATGGGCAAGAATTATTCTCTATAACAACCATCTGTCTTTTACCGCTAGAAGAAGTCACATTCAGCAGATCAGCTCCTGCCCAGAGAAAATACTTAGCCTTATGGTTAAGTACCTCCGTCAACTTGTCTCTATCAACAGTAGGATGCAAATGACAGTAACGGGTTATAATTCGCTCTTGCTCAAGGCTTAAGAAGAAACTAATCATCGGATGAATAGTCGCATTCAGAGCCTTTGGATACCAATGGTGATGCGGCTCAAACTCATTTGGGAGGACAGTTCTTAGTTTGCTCATTTTGTTGTTTTTAATTGTAAGCCTCAGTAAGACGTATCTATAACTTGAAAGGTACTTTTTTGGACTAGATATTATTGATTTTATGGCATTTATTTTCATTTATAAATGATGAAACTACAGCCGCAAATTGTAGCACACTATCGTCCTCATTCTTGCGGGCGCTAGAGAGCTACAAGCCGACCCACAGAAATTGTTGTAAATTGAAATACATTTAGTGAAATGAAGGCCAGCATGTAACAAAGTATGATCAGAGAATGGCTCCTTCGTCACCACTCTCGATATACTCACTACGTTAGTCACAACTACGGTAAAAAAGACTAATAGAATATAGAATGTACTGACCATTAAAATAATAGAGTTGAATATTCTACTTAAAAGTGAAAATGAAAAACTGCATTATATATTACAATTGCAATTTAAATTTAGATAACTACTATCTAATTTACACAAATGAACATTCAACTAATATGAATGAATACTTTGTTTACGATAGATTTGTAGCTGGAAAAAGAATGCTAAGAGCAAGTGGAAACGTTAGTGATTTCAAATGGCTAATTGAACAACTGGAAAAGAATGGATTTCAAAATTCCTTGACTGATACAGTGCAATATTCTAAAGACTATGGATTAATAAAAGAAGTTGTCGGCAATTGGTATACTCAAAAATATTTAAACGCATTTGAACAAACTGTAACAATTGGAATACCATATAAGATTGAATCAGATCACAAAACAAAATGGTTGAAATTTCTTGAGGACGAACCAAATTGCCTTAAATCAATTGTCATAAAAAAAGTAAACGAGGAATACACAAATTGCTATGATGGAGTACAAGGAATATGGGAAAAGGAAGAAATAAGAGATAGTTTTCCAAAAATCAAAAATGAAGGAGACGTGTTAAATTTAATCACTGACACTTGGATTGATGTTTATGATGAAGAGGCCTTTAAAATTCACATGCCTAATTATATATTTAGTATTCGAGCAAATTGCCCTTGGGATATTGAGCACGGGATTGAAATTGAAATAAGATTAGAAGACATAAAGAGCTGTGACTAACACCAGATATGATGACCATATGCTCCTTCGTCGCAGACGGCACATATCATTATTCGTTATGACCAATTAAGGTACAGACCAGCGACATAGTTTACACTTATAAAGGCACATAATTTACACTTTTTGGAACGACTTTTTTGCTTGAAAAAGTAAAAATGAGTTGGCAAACAAAAAGTGTCATGGAACAAAAACTACTATTCATTAAGATGTGGCAAAGTGGAAATTATACAATGACATCACTTTGTGATCGATTTAATATTTCAAGAACCACAGGACATAAACTTACAAAGCGTTTTTTGAAAGAAGGAGAAGATTGTTTACGGGTTAACTCTACAGCTCCGCATTCAAATGCACACAAGACTCCTAAAAAAATGGAACTCGCCATTGTCAAATTGAGGAAAAAGTATCCGAACTGGGATGCAAGAAAACTTAGAGTCCTACTTCAAAATAAATATTCTGAAAAAAATATTCCTTCTGAAACTACTATCAACGCAATTCTAAAACGAAACAATCTCGTTAATTCAAAACGAAGAAGAAACCCAAAAGAAGCAAAGCTATTTCCAAAATTCGACCCTTCCCTACCCAATGAAATTTGGAGTGCTGATTACAAAGGAAAATTCAAAATTGGCAACAAACGATGTTGCTGGCCTTTAACTATCTGTGATTCAAATAGCAGAATAATTCTTGGAATAGATTGTCATTACAAACC
>CAYZUW010000271.1:0-5872 GCA_964481325.1 uncultured Saprospiraceae bacterium | reverse complement strand
ATAATGTGGTTTGAATAATTTACTTCAATTCAATAATCTCGACTCTCCTCTCTAAAGATGCGGGTATGCTATAAATAGAGTTTTTATCATCTCTAGGATTATCACTAACCCCATTATTAGATAATTTTTCCCCATACGGTGCTTCCGACACTTTTAAAAACCCTTGGTCTATGAATTTCTTAAATACTCCCCCATTATAAGATATAAAGTGATTCTCGATACTTGATATTCTTCTCTTCGTCAAATTCAAGTTGTATTCATCTTGCGCCAATGGACTTGCATAGCCTTTGATAATTATCTCTGCTACATTTCCTTGCTCTAAGTATCTCAAAAGATGATCGGTAAATCTTACAAGAGTTGAAGCTGCTGGAGACACCTTCGTTCCAAAGAAATTCTCCATGTCATATTCAGCCTGTATTTTCTGTTCACCAGATAAGCCTTTAGAGGACTTGTTTTTAAATACATCTTTGCGCTCTACATAAGCATTATTGGTTTGTATATAATTTTTAGAGGTTACTACATCCGTGCTTCTTCTATCTGGCTCATCATTATCGAAATAAAGTGGAAACGGCAAGTATCCTTCAAGCGTCAGTCTTGTTACTGGAGGTACTTTATCCAGAAATATTTTCTCCGTCATAGTACTATTCCCCGTCAAAGGATCCGTTTTGATTTCTACTGTCTTTGGCACATACCCTTGTTTAGTAACCAATAATTTATAGCAATCTTCAGGATTGATATTTTTATACATGAAATCATTCGAATTGGCATTTGTTTTACTATCCCCTTCTAGTTCATCACACTTTACCAACTTCATGTTTACCCCATTTAATTTTTCAGTTGTCTCTGCATCAAATGCTAAAGCTTCTAAGTTCAATCTGTAAGGTTCTAAATATAATTTACCGACAACCTCTTCTAAATTAATGTTTTCAGTACTCACTACGATTTCAGCCGGTGCATATCCTGGCTTAGTCGCCTTCAAAATATACTCTTTATTTTTGCGTACTTTATAAGCATACTCATTTGTGTTTGGATATGTATCGGATTGCAAAATTTCTTCTATTTCTACAAGTTCTACAGTAGTTCCATTCAAGCTTTTACCCGTTTCCTTATCAAATGTCAAGGCCATCATATCGTATAGAGAAGGTTCAAGGTCTACTTTGTAAATATCATTGCAACAAGCTTCTCTTTTTTGCTCAATAAAATTTGACCCTAATCTATTGGATGCAAAATATCCTTTAGTCTCTTCTTCATTGACTGTAAAGTCTATATCATTAAAACTGCTATTAATGGGATAACTCAAATGTTCTACCTCCTTACTTGTCGCATTTGCTGACATATCTTTTTTGTATACATCAAAGCCTCCTAGGCTTTTTCTTCCTTCAGAACTAAAGTATAAAGCATCTGTTCCTGTGTGATAAAAAGGAGATATATCATCTTCGGGAGTATTTATGTCTGGTACTAAGCTTGGGTTACTAAATGTACCGTCCTCTTTCATTGTCGACACCCATATATCCTTTCCACCTATTCCGTTAGCACGGTTTGAAACAAAATATAATTTTTCCTTTTTCGTAGTTTTATCCAGCGCAATATTTGGCTGTGTATTGGTTGCCACTGGAGAATTAATAGATTCCGGCAGCTTTCTACTCATTGAAAAATTCCCTTGTCCATCTACGTCTGCAACATAGATATCACATCTAATCTCAAGACTTTCGTCATCTACATAATGGCACTTTGAATAATAGATTTTATCCCCTGCGCTATTAAACGACGAGTGCGCTGCATGTCGACCACTATTCAAACCATCTACTTGCATAGATAATCCTTCATTTCCTGATTCTGAACTAGCAAAAATATGCGCTGAAGGACGATAAGGATAATATTCCTTGTCATTTTCATCCAACACTAAAGTGGAATAGTATAACTTACCCTTATACTCGTAAGGACTAGACTCTGAATATTCCGAATTGATATGATCGCCCATTCTTTGTACATCAAGTCCTTCATCCGCTTGACTTATTCTCTCTTCAGCCCAAGTCAAAAATTCCAATTCTTGTTTTGCTTTATTTACAAAATCTTGGTTCGCGTTGGTACTATTGTTAAGATAGCGAGTATATAAGTCTTTTGCCTCAGTATATTTTCCTAAGTTCTTTTTTACTCCAGCCAACCAAAAATCGGTCAAAGGGAATTCTGAAGAAGTTTCACTATTAGAAACTTTTTCATAAGAATCTTCTGCAGTAGTATAAGCATTGTAGTTTCTAGCCGCTTCTGCATGGTTGTATAGCACATCACTACTTACACTATCCACCTCTAATATGGTTGAATAGTGTGTAAGTGCGGCATAGTAGTTTTGATTATTAAAAGCCTCGACCGCTTTCTTTTTAAATTGTTTTAGCGTTTGAGCGGAGGAAGTTTGAAAACCAAAACCTGTTATTAATAAAATGAAAAATAGTTTTCTCATGTCAATTATCATTTTTCTTAAGGATTATAAACTAATATATAGGACAGATTTTGGCTTCGTCCAATTTGACCTTTGTGATTATATAATTTAAGTGGACTTCTAGTCCTCCTCTGTTATTTGTATTGATTACAAAATCAGAAACATTGATATCATAGCTTAGGCCAAGAAGAAATGTTCGATAATGAAATTCTAAATTAGGAATCCATGCATCAGATTCAAGTTCATTGAATCTATAATTTAGCCCCAATTGTATTGCTGTTTTTCGAGCTACGTGGGTATTTAGATGGAATCGCCCCGCTAATCCTAGCAAGGTTTGTGAGTGTGGTCCTTGTTCTTGACGCATAGCCATCGGCAATATATCAAATTTACGACCTAAGCCTAATGTAGCCAAAGCATATATACTAAGACGTCTAGGGTATTGTAAATCATCATCTTCAAAAAAACTTTGGTTGGGTTCATTGATATGAAACAAAGCGACACCAACGTCTAATTTTGAACGCTTAGAAGGTTTTTGAAAGTGATAGTTGAGCCCAGCAGAGAAATCAACAAGTGTTGTATTGGCTTCATCAAAGGGCTCTCTCGTGGGAAGAGTAGAATCAAAAATATCCCCATTCCACTGATTATCAACAGTAAGGTTAGCATCATACCTTCTATTAGCAAAACTTCCCTGTAATCCCAAGGTAAGAAAATGACGCTGTGCTAATTGGTGGGTATAAGACCCATTCAGTCCTATTTGGGTCAAACTCAAGTCTAAATCTCCAGCACTATCGTGGTTGAAAATAATTCCAGCCCCAAAAACGCTATTCTTTAATTTTGGTGCGTAGAATTTTCCATCTACACTACCCGAAAAAGTGGTAAAATCCACATTACGGTCAAAATTTGCATATTGATTTCTATAGCTTCCAATAAATCTAACGTCTCCTGCAAAGATGGCTGTCGCTGCGGGACTCAAATTCAAGGGAGACAATCTAAATTGCGACCAATGGATATCTTGTGCGTTAAGATTTGTGTACGTACAAGCGAGACAAAAAAACGAAATTAGAAAAAGGTTAAGTGTATTTTTCAAAACTCAAAAATTTGGTTGAATAAAAATGTTCAATGTTTTTCTTTTACTACAATATATATTTGAAGACGCCATATAATACTTCGAAAAGAATTTCTTGCTCATTACGCTTAACACCAAGAAATCCTTTGGCATCATACTTATTTACGCATTGGTTCATCTGTCAAAAAACAGATGAAGAAATTCTATCAAAATATATGTGGCAGTCTCAGTTTCAATTTGTATGCTTAAATATAAGTAGTCTACGACTATTATTTATTAGCACAAGTCATTATTGTAGGATTGTTTTTCTTTTTTGATTTCAGTATTTATATCCCATAGAAGATCTATGAATACTGATAAGCGACAATGGATACATGAATTACTACGAGAGCAAATCATCATCATATGTAGGAGACGTGTGGTCACGGTTTTGGTCACGAAGTTCATGGGTCACTCGATATCTTATTACAATAGAACTTTAGTAAACACCTAAACGTCCCAAAGAGCTTCTATGTAAATATAAAAAATCATTTGTAAAAAACGAAAAAGACGAAACTGATTTTCATCAGTTTCGTCTTTTTATATATAATTATACCTTACTTTATGAAAATAAACTACGGAATGCAAAGGTCAGGTTATTTTGCATGTAGACAAAAAAACGCAGCTGAGGCATTAATGCCTCAGCTGCGTTTTTTTCAACCAGGAATTGGTATTAAATATTAATACAAATCAAACTCCACACGTCTATTTACACGCCTTCCTTCTCTAGTGCTATTATCTGCGACAGGATTGACTTCTCCATAACCTCTAAAGGTTAGACGACTTGGGCTTACGCCTTTACTAATAAGGTATTCATAGCAAGTCTCTGCTCTCTTTTCAGATAAGCGTAAATTAGAGCGACTATCTCCCACATTATCAGTGTATCCACTAATGCTCAAACTGTACTCTTGGTACTTACGCATCAGATCCCAAACCCTGTCCAAAACGATGTATGATTCTGCTTTCAAAATATCTTTGCCCGTTTCAAAGCGAACATTTTTTACAGCTAAATCCAATACTTCTCTATCCGCTACTGTGATTCCAGGACAGCCATTATTACTAGCCGATCCTGCTAAAGCAGGGCAACTATCTTTAGAGTCAGGGATACCATCACCATCTGTATCTGGACATCCGCTATATACACTAGAACCAGCGGCATTTGGGCAAGCATCATATCTATCTGCTATGCCATCCCGATCACTATCTGGACATCCTTTAAGGCTAATAGGGCCAGCGGCATTTGGGCATTCATCTATACTATCAGCTACGCCGTCATTATCGCTATCTTCAGCTACCTTAGGGCAACCCTTATCTACCATCAGTCCTTTTTCATTAGGGCAATCATCTTCTATATCGGCTAGACCATCTCCGTCTGTATCAGGGCATCCATATATCGTACCTGGCTCATCGGGGCAACGATCATCTTTGTCTGCCAACATATCATTGTCTCTATCTGGACAGCCATCAAACAAGTCTTTACCGGGTGTATCTGGACACTCGTCTACATCGTCAGGTACACCGTCTTCGTCCGAATCTGTTATCATCGGCAAAGGGTCTTCTTTCTTATTGTCTTCTTGAATTCTGAAAGTAACAGTCGCCCCAGCAAACCAGTACCAGTCATCTTGATCAGGATTGGCCGCGATACTTACCCCATCTATATAATCCGTAAAAGGAAAACGCATACCAAACTCCAAGCCTCCTATTATCTTTTCTCCAATTTCAGCTTTTATACCTCCTCCTATTGGCAACGTAAATGCAGTAGTACTAAAATCGGAGTCTCGATCTGCATCAATCCGTTCTATACTAGTACCAAAAGGTGCAGTTCCATCTTCAGAAATATTAAAGTTGGTAGTCGGTTCCCAAAATGCAACGCCTATACCTGCAAAACCATAAGGTTTAATATTACGCAAGTTTTTACCGTCTCTTCTAAACCATTCATTTTTTGCAAAAGGACTGTATTCAAGATTTACAGAAAGCTCCGTTATAGTAGACTCAAATGTAAAAGCCCTTCTTGTCCTAAAAGGAGGTTCTTCAAAGTTCGCATCCGCCCCTTCCAATTTACCAAAGAGCAAATTTCCTCTAAATGAAATATGATGGTTATAATTATGGCGAATAACCAAACCTATTCCATAATCAACTTCTTGAAGGGAAAATACTGGGTCTACTAAATCGCCTTGATAACTGGCCACACCCAAAAAAAGTCCCCCTTCCCAATCTTGTGCGCTTAACGGAAAAACAAACAGGGCCATACATAGAAAAGCCAAGCTGAATCGGTATTTTTTCATTATTCTTAGTTCAGTTTTTATAGTAGTATCTATACTCCTATAAAT
>CAYZUW010000270.1:0-5909 GCA_964481325.1 uncultured Saprospiraceae bacterium | reverse complement strand
GTTATATTATTTTTTTTGTGCTTTTTTGGGGATTCCTTCGGACCGGGCTGTGCAGGACTCCGCGTCCGCTGCGGTCCTTCAGTCGCAAAAAAGCGCCTTTCGGACTGTCTTTTGACAAAGACATCCTTACCATCCCTATCCCATTTTAAAATAATTATAAATTATAAATGGTGAATGGTGAACGAAAAAACAGCCACTAAGTGCTAGGCTCCTTTAAAGCCTGCCTCGATTTTTCAGGGAGCGCTCCTTTTGGTAGCACGGTAAAAATGAAAGAAGAATTTGGCTTCGCTAGGAGCGTCCTTTTTCCAATTGAATTTTATACGCAAACCCACATTCTATTCTTCCATTTATTTTAGGTTGCTCCGCTGGAGCTCTTTGTAATATCACAATACAAATGCCTACCAAAAGGAAGCCACTCTGGGGCAGAGATTGTTGGGTATTTACTAATTGTCAACCAATTTTAGGCAATACAATCTAGCTATTTAATATTTAGATTGTAGTAAGTGATTATTTTCTTGTGATAGGTGTCAATAAGGTAGACCCATTGATTATTGAATTTGGCAACTGCAAAGTTTTCGGAGAAATAGATTTTAGCGCTATTGTCTTTTTGATAATTATTTGAAAATCTTGCGAAATTAACTCCCTGTTCTTTTAGGTTTAGGGACAAGAGTACGGAGTCTTTCCAGAATACAAGCTCTTCTTTTCTGAATATTTCTACTTCGCATGATATTGCATTTGGCTCTAGGAGTAACGCTATTGCTTCTGCTTTGCTTGGTATTGCTCCTGTATACGAACCCTTTTGATAGCCAAAATTTCTAATTAGTGTTTTGATGGTTTTATTGTACAGGGAACTTTTCATAAGACCAATATCACTTACCAAGCAACCTTGTGGGTCATTCTCTACTCTGAATTCCCTATTAATATTTACTACAGTATTTGGATTAGGATATCCATAAAATTGCCATTTAGCATTACCTGTCAGATAGTCCTTTACACCTAGCCCAATATTCCAAGTAGGGATCAACCAAATTGGGCAAACTAGTATGGCAAAGAGTACTAGTTTGTTCATATATCTGAAAAAATAAATCAGTGCAAGTACAATAACTACGACCGATGCAGTTTCATTAAGATACGACATAAACCACGAGAAGCAGATACCCCATATCAAAAAATAATAATCTCTAGCTGTATGATTCATTAATTCAACAAATATATGAAATTCATGAATAAAGTTCAACTAAACGCTGTAATGCATTTGGAAGAAATTAATAAAATCCCAACGGTGGAAATTCCTCTCCAATAGAATAAAACAAAAATGGTTCTTATTAAGGGCAAGTTTGAATATCTGCTTCAAATACTCCACCTAGTTGAACTTCAAAATCTGAGTTTAGCAGTATCTCATCTTGTGCAAAAAAGCTCACCGTACCTGTACCTGGAACAAGGCCGTCCGATACAATGATTTCTGCATCATTAGTAACACCATCAGGAATGGTGCCATTGACATCTAACTGTACAAAATCGCAGCCTGGTTGATTAACCACATTAGGGCCCCCAATCGTATTAGGCATTTCTACCCAGTCCGAAAGATCTGTATCGGTTCCACCAGCGTATGTTCCTGGGTTTAGTGCTATGGAATTCGTACTGGTAACAAGAGGCGGCACAAAATCAGAAGTTGAAGCCCATACGCCTGCTGCAACTGCAACAGACAGTCTATTCGGTGTGTCTATTTGATTATAGATAACATAATCTTCCAGTTGATCAGAATTTCCAAAGGTATTGGTTAGATATAAGCCCAATTCTTCTCCCCCAGTATTCACCATATGATCCCATGAGAGCACTGTAAAGGCACCTGGTGCCATCATCAAACTACCTGATATTAGAGTAATAGTAGGATCTACATCAATTTGATCATATCTTGTACTACCTGGCAAGTTGGGTCGATTGCACAACCACCAGCCTGTAATATCTACTGTAGTACTTCCCGTATTTAATAATTCAACTTGTCTGTTCGTTTGATCAATTTCATTTATCACAATAACCCTTGGCGCTGTTTGGCTGTAAAGGTCAACAGAGAAGAATAAAAAGAGTATGAATAGAATCTGAAAGTGTTTTACCATGTTCAATTTTTTTGGTTATGTAATGTAACAATATATAAGGGAATAATATTCAAGTGTATATAATTTTCAAATCGAAATGTCAGCTATAAGTATACTCTGGAAACTAGCGGATTGCAAAAAATGGACTATTTTGGATGAGGTTTTTCATTCTCGAAATTCAGTGATGTCTGAGCATCAGTGGATTGAGAAAATGGAAAATATCGCCAAAAGCGACATTTTGTGGTTTCATGAGTTTTCGGAATAGACTCAACTATAGACGTTAATTTACCATTAATCCCCGTAACAAATGGAGGTGCCGATATACACAAATCTAGAAAAGTAATTAAAAGACCTAATGTCTTATTCGGTATTGTATTTTAGATCTACAAGGGGCAATAAAGTATAAGACAGAGAGTAGGTAGTATATAAGTGAAAAATAAAACCGTTGCGACGCACCGCAGGTGCCAAAGCGAGTCGCCCAGCGGGCGCAAAGACAAGCGGTAGTAGCGATATAGGATAGTCGGCGGGTGGGCGTAGAGAAAATTCACGAATTTTCTCTACTGCGATGGCAAGCCTATCCTATACTAGCGAATGACGCGGTCCAGTCCTGATGTAGGCACTGCCGGAATCAGGGTCTGGATGGCCCCAAAATAATTATAAATTGTGAGTTATGAATTATAAATGCTTTTTATGATAGACAGTAAATGATGGATATCAAATCTGAATTGGCTTCGATTTTTAGTCGAAAAAGAGTACATTTGCAAAAAAAATATAATAGATGAATCTGCACGAATATCAAGGTAAAAACCTATTGAAAGAATATGGTGTAGCGATACAGGATGGTATCGTGGCGCACACTCCAGAAGAGGCGCAAGCGGCCTATAACACGCTGAGAGAGCGGACTAAGTCGGACATGGCTGTCGTAAAGGCACAAATCCATGCTGGTGGTCGTGGTAAAGGCGGTGGAATCAAACTGGTTAAGAACTTTGATGAATTGAAGACAGAGAGTTCGAACATATTGGGTATGATGCTCAAGACTCCTCAGACGCCAGGTGGAATGGAGGGGCCTGGTAAGCAAGTAAACAAAGTGCTTATTGCTGAGGATGCATATGCGCCTGATTTTGACGCTTGTGAAGAGTACTACGTGTCTATCTTGATGGATAGAGAGCGTAAGTGCAATGTGATCATCTACTCTACTGAGGGTGGTATGGACATCGAAAAGGTAGCTGAAGAGACTCCACACTTGGTGCATAAGGAATATGTTGATCCTACATTGGGATTACAGGGATTCCAAATGCGTAAGATTGCTTTTAACCTTGGCCTTAGTGGTCAGGCGTTTAAGGAAATGACTAAATTTATCAACTCTTTATACAAGGCTTTCATCGGAGCAGATGCTTCTTTGTTTGAAATCAACCCTACATTGAAGACAGGTGATGATAGAATCATAGCTGTAGATTGCAAGGTATCACTAGATGATAATGCGTTATTTAGACATAAAGACCTCGAAGAGTTGAGAGATACTTCTGAGGAAGATGCTACTGAGGTAGAAGCAAAGAGCTACGGTCTAAACTATGTAAACCTTGACGGTAACGTGGGTTGTATGGTGAATGGTGCTGGTCTAGCAATGGCTACTATGGATATCATCAAATTGTCTGGTGGTGAGCCTGCTAACTTCCTTGATGTTGGGGGTACTGCAGATGCAGCTCGTGTAGAGCAAGCGTTCAGAATCATTCTTAAAGACCCTGCTGTAAAGGCTATATTGATCAATATCTTTGGAGGAATCGTGAGATGTGATAGAGTTGCGCAAGGGGTTGTAGATGCGTATAAAAATATGGGCGACGCCATCAAAGTGCCTATCATCGTAAGACTACAAGGAACTAATGCGGATATCGCAAAAGATATTATTGACAATTCTGGATTAGAGGTACACTCTGCAATTCAGTTGCAAGAAGCGGCTGACCTGGTAAAGCAGGTACTTGCGTAATCCTAAGAATATATAAAAAACTGTAGGAGGATGTAGTCGCATGTTGTGATTACATCCTTCTTTTTTTGCCTATGCAAGACGAACTCACGCTATACCAACTCAACCAATTCATTAGACGCTTTGTGGCTTTGAATGTCCCTGAGTCACTATGGATAACAGCGGAGATTTCTCAAGCTAATCTCAATAAAGGGCACTACTATATAGACCTTGTGCAGAAGGCAGAAGGCAATGATGAAATCATAGCGCAGTCCTACGCAGTACTTTGGTCTAAGACTTTTGCGCGGATCAATGAGACCAAGACTAGCGATTTGAGGCAAATACTCAAGCAAGGACTCAAGGTGAAACTGCGTGTGAAAGTTGACTTCCATGAGAAGTATGGGTTAAAACTTGTCATCGATGACATTGACGAACACTTTACCTATGGCAATCTAGCTCTGCAAAGAGCTAAAATCATCCAACGGCTGCAAGCCGAAAAACTAATAGATAAAAACAAGGCTACTGCTCTGCCTTGGATCTTGAAAAAGATAGCCGTGCTGAGCTCTAAGACTGCAGCGGGTCTAAAAGATTTCATGACCCATCTAGAAAGCAATGAATATGGCTACGCTTTTGACATTCAGCTTTTTCCTATTGCCGTACAAGGTGTGAATACGGAAAAAACCTTTATCGAACAGCTTGCCAAGGTAGACTGGACAAAATACGATGTAGTCTGCGTTATACGTGGTGGAGGCTCCAAGCTAGACTTAGCTGCATTTGACAGTTATGAAATATGTGCGTCGATTGCCAAGTGTGCAATACCTGTTATAACAGGTATTGGTCATGAAATAGATGAGACCATCGCGGATATGGTATCTCATCGTGCTTTGAAAACGCCTACCGCCGTAGCCAGTTTTATTCTCAATAGAAACCTAGAGGTCGAAAGTCGTGTCGTACAAATGAACCAAGAAGTAAATCTACTCGCTAGAAAACAGCTGCAACAACATGAGCTGACTATAGCTAGAATAAAATCAGAATTGCAGTCACTCACAAAGCATCGTATAGAATCCGCTGGACAAATACTAGATAATATGCAGCAGCAAATCAATATTTATACAATAAATAAAATCCAAGGAGTTCGTCTCCAACTCGAACAACTTGCCCAAACCCTATCGCTTTTGAGTATCGAAAATACTTTAAAGCGAGGCTTTACGATGACTTATGATGAAGACGGAAAGTTAATAGTAGACTCGAAGACCTTGAAGAAAGGAGATATCATAGAAACACAATTTTATAAAGGAAAACTAAAAAGTAAAATCCAATAAGATGGCTAAGATAAAGAATTACACAGAAGCGATAACCGAACTACAAGCCATACTGAATGACTTGAAGGCAGACGAAGTGGCTGTTGATCAATTGGCTCAAAAGGTAAAAAGAGCCAATGAGTTAATGGCTTATTGTCAAGATACTTTACGTGATACTGTAAAGGCGCTTGAAGAGTAAAAATTCAAATTTCTCACCTCTCACTCTCAACTTTTTATGTTAGATATTTACCCTAGGATTCTAGCTAAATAAATTAGGGCTACTCTGTTATACTATCCATTAAAAATATAAGAATTATAAAAACGAAAAACGCTCCTCTAGCTTTGAAACCGGGAGGTTTCCTGCTAGGGAGCGCCAACAAAAACTAGAGTCTAACCCAAGAAAGTTCTTTATATATAATTTATATTATTCTTTTCTGTAATGCACATTTAACTAAAGTTTTAAATTTATTGTATATCCTAAACAAAATATACTTAAAAAAAACGCTCCTCTAGCTTTGAAACCGAGAGGTTTCCTGCTAGGGAGCGCCAACA
>CAYZUW010000269.1:0-5928 GCA_964481325.1 uncultured Saprospiraceae bacterium | reverse complement strand
ACCATCTGATCGTTCAGCATCCTTGCTTGCGGTATTGTCACTATTAATGGTGTTATGCTTATTCGGGTGCACACCAAAGGTCAGTGCTCCTGCAATAAGCTCGTCTTCTAGTACCCCTCCTAAACCAGAAATGCCTGCAAAGCCAGATATGATGGACAAAGCAAAAGATATGGCTCAAGATGCTATGACTAAAATAAAACCTGGTATCGACCCTGTCAATATGGACAGAAGTGTAAGTCCAAAAGTTGACTTTTATCAGTATGCAAATGGGGGGTGGCTCTCGACTACAGAAATTCCAGCGGATGAATCTAGATGGGGTGGATTTAGCGAACTTGGAGATAACAATAATAAAATGGTCTTGGCGCTTGTGGACAAGGCACTTAAGATGAAAAATGTAGATCCGAATAGTGATGAAGGTAAAGTGGTCAACTTTTTTAATACGGCCATGAATATGGAAAAGAGAAATGCACAGGGATTTGATGTCATCAAACCAATGCTTTCTCGTATTGAGAAAATACAAAATACGGATGAGTTATTGGATTACTTTGTAGAAGTACAAAAATTTGGTGGTGGTGGATTTTTTGGTGTATTTGTTCGTTCTGATCCTAAGAATAGTAACATGAATGCCTTGTATCTAGGTGGTGGAAATCTAGGACTTCCTGGTCGTGACTTCTATGTAAACACAGGAGAGGACGATATCAAAAAACGTAATCAGTATGTAGAATTCACTTCTGAAATGATACAGATGGCTGGTGTAGGAAAAGAAGCAGCAGATATCCAGGCTGAAAGAATCTTAAAGTTGGAGACGCGTATGGCAGAATCTATGTTGCCGAAGGAAGAAATGAGAAATCCTCTGAATAGATATAATCCTAAAACTTTAGAAGAATTAAATGAATTGGCTCCAAACATAAACTGGGAAAAATACCTTTCTGGTATAGGCGCTACAGGGTTTAAAGAGATCATCGTAAGTCAGCCAAAATACATGAAAGAGGTAAATGAAATCTGGGAAACAGAAAGCCTCGGTACAATCAAAGAATACCTTAGATGGGGCGTAATCAATGATGCGGCAGGATTTATGAACACTGAGGCGAATGAAGCAAACTTTGAATTTTACAGCAGAAAACTACGTGGTCAAGCAGAACAAAAGCCACTCAATGAAAGAGTGCTCAGAACAACAAGTGGTGTTCTTGGTGAAGCGCTTGGTAAGCTTTATGTGAAAGAATACTTCCCACCTGAGGCTAAGGCCACAGCCTTACAAATGGTAGAAGATTTAAGAGAAGCGTACAGAGGTCGTATCAATGCTTTGCCTTGGATGTCAGATGAGACTAAGGAAAAAGCTATCGAAAAATTGAACACTTTCAGAGTAAAAATTGGATACCCTGATACGTGGAAAGATTATAGTACACTTGAAGTTGGGACATTCGAAGATGGTGGCTCTTTTTATCAAAACATGTTAAATGCTAGAAAGTGGCGTTTTGAACAAAACATAGTTAAGATTGGAAAACAAGTAGATAAAGATGAATGGTTTATGTCTCCTCAAACCGTGAATGCATACTATAATCCTGCATACAACGAAATTGTTTTCCCTGCTGCTATTTTGCAAGCTCCTTTCTTTGATTTCAAGGCAGACCCAGGTTGCAACTATGGTGGAATCGGTGGTGTGATAGGACATGAATTTTCTCATGGCTTTGATGACCAAGGTGCTAAATATGATGCTGAAGGAAATCTCAATAACTGGTGGACTGATGAAGATCTTGCCGCTTTTGAGGAGCGAGGAAATCAGTTGGTGGAACAGTACAATAGTTATGAACCTCTTCCTGGCGTAAACGTCAATGGTAAATTTACTTTAGGAGAAAACATCGGTGATCTAGGTGGTATCAATGCTGCTTATGACGCACTTCAAATCTACGAAAAGAGAGAAGGGGAAACTGCTAAAATAGATGGCCTGACACAAGATGAAAGATTCTTCATCAACTGGGCGACTATCTGGAGAACTAAGATGCGTGATGAAGCTATGAAGAATAGAATCAAAACGGATCCACACTCACCTGGTCA
Organism: uncultured Saprospiraceae bacterium; assembly: GCA_964481325.1. Taxonomy (GTDB): domain Bacteria; phylum Bacteroidota; class Bacteroidia; order Chitinophagales; family Saprospiraceae; genus JALZVN01. The sequence goes on along the minus strand of CAYZUW010000269.1, from coordinate 3,873 downwards.
ATACAGAGCGGTAGGACCAGTGATCAACATGGAATCATTTTATAAAACATTTGATATCAAACCTGGAGACCCTATGTATAAGGCTCCTGAAGATAGAGTGATAATCTGGTAGTAATAAACATTATATTATTGTCTTAAGAAAGGCGCAGCTCAAAATCCGAGTTGCGCCCTTTTTATGCATTGAGCTGTTCTATCAAAGTAGGGTTATTGTTTCTGACATTGCCTACTTCTTTTCCTATTGGATAAAACTCCAGCTCTTCTGGTGCAGGTGGTCTAATGTTGTCTAATGCATCTTGAGGTGGGATAGTCAAATCCAACCATGCTCCCTCCTCCCCTGGCATGATCATCGCAGGCATACGATCGTGGATATGAGCAATCTTATCGATTGGTTTTTGAGTGATGAGCGTAAAACTCTGAATAACTTCACCAGTAGAAGATTTCCAAGTTTCCCACAATCCAGCAATCAAAAACAAATCAAAATTGGGTCGCCCAATTCTATATGGCGTTTTAGTTCCATCCTCGTTTTTCTTCCACTCGTAAAAGCCATCAAAAGGGACCACACAACGCTGATTTATGGCTGCCTTCTTATAAGCGTTCTTTTCCAAGATGGTCTCTTTGCGCGCATTAATCATTCTATATCCTATCTTGGCATCTTTTGCCCAAAAGGGTATCATACCCCATCGCATGCAGTGAAAATGGTCTGATTCAGGTATAATGACAGGTAAATGATGCGATGGCGCTACATTGTAGTTAGGGAGTGGATTATATCTTTCTAGATCTTCAGAATAAAAGTCTTTGCCAAACTTTAGTTCGAGTTGTTTTTCGTTTACAGTAAGAGAACTACGTCCGCACATAACAAGGTGTTGAAGTTTTTATAAATTTAGTTAATTCTATTAAAAAGGTATATTTCATATAACAATAAAGTCTAATCTATCCTTTAACCACCTTGTTTCTCAGAACATTGGTGTGATTATTCTTGTCACAAGAAACAAGGATAAATACAATAAAAAGGCATCTTGGCATGAATTTGACATTATAGTTTTATATAAATCAAATGACTGAAAAAGAACTCATATCGACATTAGAAAGCATGAATACGGTAACGTATCAGCTAGAGAAACACTATGAGTTTCTATTACTCTGTAAATCAGATGATAAGGAGGCAATGGTCAATTTGTACAATACTCGCCACAAGCTCAATAGTATCCTCAAAAATCTCTATGAAGCAGAAAAGCAGCTTATAGAGTACTCTTTTGAGCTAAATGTAGAATAGACTACAATTTCATTTTACTTTTAATGGAAAATGCGTGCTATATTTGTATAAAGCATTAAAAAGTACAATTATGGCTAAGTATATCATCCCTTTCAGTTTTCTCTTGTTTTTAAGTTTTTCCTCATGTGATGAAGGACAACAAATACTCAATAGTAATATTGATGAAATTGAGGACTTTATAGCTGAAAATAACCTAGACGCCCAACGTACTGAAAATGACCTATTCTACGTGGTACTAGAAGAAGGAAATGGAGAGTTTCCAGATATTACTGATGAAGTTACAGTAGATTATCATGGCTATTTTACAAACGGTATTGTTTTTGATTCGTCTGTCGATAGAGGTGAGCCTGTAACTTTTCCATTGACAAATGTCATTCGTGGTTGGCAACAAGGTATTCCTCTTTTCTCCAAAGGTGGAAGTGGTATCTTGCTTATCCCTAGTCATCTTGCTTATGGTGAGCAAGGAGTTCCTGGCAGTATTCCTAGTAATTCTGTTATCGTCTTTGATGTTAATTTACTAGACTTTTAGATCAGATCAATCTAGCTCAACGTCTCTCAAATATTCTGCATTAAAAGTGCATATTTGAGTCTGATACGAGAACTCACGAATCCACAAAATGTCTCTTTTGACGATATTTTCCATTTTCTCAATCCACTGATGCTCATCTCAGACATAGCTGAATTTTTTTTAAAAAATGAAAAATCTCACACAGAGATAGCCCATTTTTTGAAATCCGCTAGTATCCAGAGTATACTTATAATTCCTATCTAAATAGGATGAAAGAACTGTTTATATCCCAAACAGTTTGACTATTCTTACGTATTATTACCTTTGAGCCATCAAATAATAAGTGATGAATAAGAATAACTATGTGGCTATTATGGCTGGAGGCATTGGCAGTAGATTTTGGCCTGCTTCTAGAGTCAATAGACCTAAACAATTTTTGGATATTATGGGTACTGGAAAGTCCCTCATCCAGCAAACTTGTGATCGTTTTCTTAAGCTATGTCCTCAAGAGAATATATTCATCGTCACCAATAGCATTTATAAGGATTTAGTCAAGGAGCATTTACCTTTCATTACAGACAATCAGATTCTCTGCGAACCCTCTAGAAATAATACAGCTCCGTGTGTAGCCTATGCCGCGCTCAAGTTATCTGCTTTGAATCCAGAAGCTAATCTAGTAGTAGCGCCTTCTGACCATATCATTTTAAAAGAAGATGCTTTTATCAATGCCCTTGAACAAGGTCTAGACTTTACGAGTAAGCATGATGCTTTGCTTACCCTCGGTATCTCTCCTACTCGTCCTGATACAGGATATGGCTATATCAACTTTGCAAGCGATGACCAAGACGGTGTGCACAAAGTAGAGCGATTTACAGAGAAGCCAGATTTTGACACTGCAAAGTCATTTGTCACTTCTGGCTCTTATCTATGGAACGCAGGAATTTTTCTTTGGAGAGTATCTTCCTTATTGAAAGCATTTCAAAAAAATGCACCTGAAATATATAACATTCTTGCCGCTGGACATGAATACTATAATACAGATCAAGAGCAAGCTTTTATAAACAAGGCTTACCCCACTACGCCAAGTATTTCAATCGATTACGCCATCATGGAAAAGGCAGATAACGTCTACACTATTCCATCGGAATTTGGCTGGTCAGATCTCGGTACCTGGGCTTCTTTGCATGCAGAGTCGGACAAAGACGAGCATGGCAATAGTACCAATTCAGAAAATGCGCTATTCTTTGAGTGCAAGGATAATATGATTCGATTGCCAAACAACAAGTTGGCGGTAGTCAATGGATTAGAAGATTATATCATAGTAGATGAAGATGATGTTCTATTGATATTTCCAAAGGCAAAAGAGCAAGAGATTAAACAAATCACTGGTTTGATTAAGGAAAAGAAAGGCGAAACCTACATATAAAAATATAGACTTTATACCAAATCGTCCAATCCCTTAAAATCGTCTAAGACACTTAACTGCTTGATCGCTGTCTTTTGGAGGATTTCAAATCTTTGCTCTACATCACAATCCCACTCGATTAGCTTTGAGTTGAGGCTTTCCAAGTTGGCCATGACGAGCAGTTGCTCTGAAGAAGCATAATCTCTGATATTACCCTTTAATTCTGAATTTTCTTGTGCCCAATCTTTGGCACTTATCCCAAATAAAGCAAGATTAAGCAGGTCTGCTTCGTTGGCAAATACCACTTCTCTCTTCTTTTTGGTATTCAATTTTGTTGGTAAAAGTTTGTGTACTGCCTCTCTATGAATATGATAGTTGGCTTTAGCAAAAACCCGCTTCACATCCCAGTCCAAGGTCGATTTACTCTCCTCTGCTTTCAGCCTTTTCATAGACTGAAACTCACGGATGAGGTACATCTTAAATACTGGGCTAAGCCAAGTCCCAAATTCCATGGCGATGTCCTTGTGTGCATAAGTACCGCCATATCGACCTGCCCTAGATTCGATGCCTACAGCAGAAGTCATTGATATCCACTGCTTTACAGACAAAACATAGGAATTTAGAGAGATATCTCCTCTAATCCCATCCAAATGGGTGGGATTAAAATTATCATTGTTGAGTTTCTCC
>CAYZUW010000268.1:0-6018 GCA_964481325.1 uncultured Saprospiraceae bacterium | reverse complement strand
GTATTGTCAAGCAGTATCGTGTGGATAATTTTTGTGGCCCAATTAAATGCATATCTCATTAGACCGCATTTGTTTATGATTGAAGGATATTATGGACTCTTGGTATTAATAATTCTGCTTCCCTTTGTTTATGCCAAATTCGAAAACGCAAACTTTGTCCATTTGCGAAATGTAGTAGCCTTAGCCTTAATCATTTTTGGCCTGCATCGGATTTCTTCCGTTCGCTCTTTTTATACTCATCGTATGAATGATGTGAAGCAAAAAATATCCTTAAAAAAAGAAAATGATTCTAGAAATTTGGTGTTCGGTACGAATCAAGCAACCTGGGATACCTATTGGTTTTTCTGGTCTGTACCTTTCGAGTCGCTTATATTGTCCTCTTTAGACAAGGAGCAAGAGTCTTCGGTTATATTGTTGGATAATAATCCTAGCAATGAAATCTTAGAAGAGCCATTTGAGATCATGTTAGGGACAGATAAAGATTCGATTAAAAATTTGAATCTGGACTTTTTCAATGTTGACCAAAGCCCTTTTGTGCAGATAAACTAAAGGTTCCTCTGTTAACCTCTGAATTCGAAAAAAAACCATATGAATTTTGTTTCAGTCAATGATTGAGCGTGATAGAGGTGCCCTAAACCTGATGAGACTCTGAATAATCCTAACAAATGCTTAATTTTAGGAATATTCCTTTAAAATTTCCCTAAGGAATAGAGTAGTTGTAACCAAACAAATATTGACTACGTCCTTCTATTAAATCACCAAAAGAAAAAGTTATGAAGAATATGAGATCAATTTTAGCAAGTTTGTTGTGTTTGTTTTTTGTTAGCCTGGGTATGGCGCAGGAGGTTTCTAACGTACGTGTTTCTACCACAGACAAGGAAGTCCTTGTGACCTACGATTTACTAGGCGAGAAAGGCGCAGCCTATGATGTACAGCTCGATTTTAAAATGGACAGTGGAAAATCTCTGAACGCTAGAACCTTGAAAGGAGATGTGGGAGAAGTGTTACCAGGTAAGGACAAAGTAGCTATCTGGAAAGTGTACGATGATGTAAATGGCTTGCAAGGAGGCTTAGAGCCTGTGTTTGTGGTTAAACCCTTAAAGGCACCTGTAGTGAAGACAGATCCATCTCCAGAGCCTACTCCGACACCACCAAATAATGACGATGGTAAGATTATAGATATTTTAGAAGAAGCTATCAACGGCGAAGACCAAAAAACTAGAACTGGTATTAAGGTCGGGCTGGGCAATGGTAGAGCTATAGTAGATCGTGATGCTGGATCCTTTTCGCAAGAGTTTAGTTGGGAAGGGGGAGTGTATCATAGATATAACATCAATCGTAAATTGTACATACAGCCTGAAATCATCTACCACAGTCAAAGATATAGTCGGTCTACGCTTGTAAGTTCTGAGCGCTTCACGCATAACCAATTGCGCGGACAATTGATTGGAGGAGTAAAACCGATTGGTTTAGGTTTGTATTTCAACGCAGGCTTATATTATGCTTACCAATTCGGTGGAAAAAGCGAGACCCGTGAAAATGGGAATACAGTAGAACAAGCTTTTTCAGATTTTCCAGAGAGTAATGGAGAAGCAGAACCCTTTGACACTACTGATTTTGGCTACATCTTAGGAGGTACATTGAGTTTTAATAGAGGTGGATTTGCCTTAAGCTTATTGGTTTCTAGAAGTTTTGATAGCGTACTTAATGAGGCTTATCACGTAGGAGATGCGGATTTTGAAAATTTGAATTTAAGACATAGAAGTTTTCACTTCGTGATTCAGAAAAGATTTTAAATATGATTCGACTAAGTCCAGTTCATGGATTTAAAAATATACTTATCGTTTTTTTCATCTGTGCTTGTGGTTTTTCACAAGCACAGGTAGAAATCAATTTTCCTGAAAAGTCTACAAAAGATTTGTCTAAAGATAAGGGAGCCAAAGGAGCTGATTTGACAGGTCTTTGGGAGGCAGAAATTACGCAACTAACATGGAAGAGTCAGCCAGAGCTAAGAGATATGACTGGGAAATTGCACGTCGAAATAACCCAAATGGGCAATAAAGTAAAAGGGCTCATGGTGTGTCGCGCAAAATTTGCCAACAATCAGGGCTACCTTTCTTTTGAAAAAGAATTTACTGGACGTTGGGACGGAGAGCAACTCCTTTATCAAGACGAATCCATAAATAATTATATCAATACCCACCGAAGTATGCGTCATATTGAGAGCTGTATGAAGACGGCGCACTTAGATTTTTATCGTGTAGGAAATGAGATGCATCTCAAAGGAGATTGGCAAGGGGTAGGGCATGTGAGTGATATTCCATGTAGCCCTGGAAGCATTCATCTGAAAAAGATAGATGAAGAGATGATTGAATCTGAAGTAGCTACCACATACAATGTAAATTTCTCTCAAAAAAATCGCGGCCCTGTCGAACTCAAATGGGATGAGAATAAAAAAATCAAAAAGATAAAAAACAGAAATGTCAAGAAAGGCGAGGAGATAAAGGTAAAAAGTAAGTCTATCAGTATCACCGTGTATGATCACCAAAGGGATGATGGAGACATCATTTCTCTCAATTATAATGGCAACTACATCCTAGAAAAGTTCACGCTCAAAAACGAACAGCACAAGATTGATGTGGTCTTAGATGATGACAAAGCAGTACCCAATTATCTGATTTTGTATGCACATAATTTAGGAGAAGTATCACCCAATACAGTAGCGGTTATTGTAGATGATGGCCATACGAAACAACGGTTCATACTCAACGCAGATATGAATACCAGCGATATTATCTATTTCAAATTGAGTAAGTAATTAGGCTATTACACCAGCGTCTTGGCTGCGATTTACTTTCTCAAGGTTTCCGCATATTTAGACACAGCTACCAACTCCACAGAGCTCAATACATCTTTATAAGGCAGCATCAAACCACGTCCGTGAAAAACTTGTGCAACCGCTTCCTCCAATGAGATGGTAGACTTGCTCAAATCTTTAGCCCCATTTACCCCTAGATTTCCCGTAAAACCATGGCAGCTCGCACAGTTGGTTTTGAATATCTTTTTTGCTTTGACTGCTTGCATAGATTTATCAGTGACGCTAGCGATGATTTCTTTCGCCTTAGCCAGCTGCGTTTCATCCATGCTGCTAACACTGTCTTTTGCCTTGGCTTCAACCTCCTTTTTACCTTCCGTTTTATTGACATAAACGACTTTATCAGTAGGTTTTCCAGATGGAGACTCTCCACATTGGCTAAAAGTTATTAGGACTATTATTCCAAAAACTAGTGTTTTATACATAGGGTTTAATCTTCTCTTTCGTAAAATAATTTGTAATATTTTCTTCCGGATTCATCCTTTCCTCTCTCAATCTTACTGCGATCTCCATGTATATATATATGAAAATTTTTATCCAGTTTAAGCACACTCTTGAAAATTTTTGATTGTTGTTTGACAGCTAGATTAGAGATAGGGAAGTTGTCTACTACCTCTACACTACCACGTTGTTTGTGCTGATTATTGTATTGGTTAAACGACTCAATCATTTCTGGCTGAACAAAAACGGCTTCGGTGAAATCCCTCTTTTCAAAGCGATCGTGTTCCTTAAAGTAGTTCTTACTTTTATTGAGTAGGTCTATCTGATCCGCTCTATTGATGCCAAATTCTTCATTCATATTATCAGAGATAAAGTCCTTAGCGATTTTCATGAATTCCGTCGTCTGGTGAAATTCATTATTGAGTGCATGGAGCATCAAAAAATGATCTTTCCAATATCGAGTATCCATCGCTGGATTTTTGACATCGAGAAGCAGACACTTATATCCATATTCTTCTTCTACATTCAAAATCAGTACACCCTTGTCGAGACCATTGATGCTGTGACCCATTTCAGTTGTGATCTTCACTTGCCCACCTGTCTGCATCATACGTAGAAAGGGTGTTTCCAACTGAGACTTGAACAAACCTAGCCCAGAAACCACTTCGTCTCCAAGGACTAAATTATTGAACAAGGAAACGTGAAATTTTGATTCTTTTATTTTAGGATGATTCGAGTTGGCGTAGAGCAGATTGGCCAGCTCCTTCGAGTATTTAATCAGTTGACTAGGATCTTCAAAAATACTTTTCGCGATATAGAAGACTTTATTGACTGAAAATTCCTTTTCTGGATCAAAACTATACAGGTCTTCCGCGTTAAACTTTTGCAACAGATACTTGATGAGATACTCCTCTGCAACGTCTGAGTATTCCGTATACCCCTCAGAGAAAATCAAAGCCTCACTACGGTCAGAATTACCTACGATATGGGTAATCATCTTGTCAATTGCTACTTCACTATAGTCTAAAGTCATTGATGCTTAATTTGACCTCTAAGGTGCGGAAAAATCTTGGATTTAGGTAATAGATTTTCTATTGTTTGGGCGCTTTTTCCCGTCATTCGCTTGTACTCAGCAGGCTGGCGGGATATTCAGGATAGTCGTCGCTAGTATTCTCCCGATGCATCGGGATCATCCGTCGCGTCTCCTTCCTTCATTATCCCGCCAGCCTACTTCGTATCGCTACTACCGGGAGCGCGGGGTGGTTCTTTTTTAACAATTTCTTACTGTATAGAAATAGTTTGTTATTGTTGTAGGTGGATGATCTATTGCACAAAAAGTGAAATAAACGCACTTATTGCATAAAAAGTGCAAAACGCTCTTTTATTAATCTACACCGGAAAGTTGGAACTAACTTTTCACACAGATTCACAATATCTTTCTCTCAAACCTTCAAAATATGAAATAAGGCGAGGCAGGACTTTTTCACTTGGCTCATTTAGCGGTACCTTTCTTCCATCCAATGTGTGTATCGGAGTCAGCTCTCCCATGGTACCTGTACAAAAGAATTCATCTGCATTGTATAATTCTGTCAAAGACAAATTAGATTCCTGCCATGGAATATTATTGGTTTTACATATTTCTATGACAATTCCTCTAGTTATACCGGGTAGACAGGCATGTGCGTATGGAGTTCGAACAATTCCATCTTTTACTATGAAAATATTAGTTCCACTGAGTTCAGCCGCAAAGCCATCCTTGTCGAGCATTAGCGCTGCATCAACGCCGGCTACATTGGCTTGAATTTTCGCTTGTATATTGTTCAATAGATTATTGTGATGAATTTTCGAATCTAAAAACAAAGGAGAATTTCTTCTAATAGTACTGGTAATCACCGAGATTCCGTTTTCATTGTCATACACTGGTGGTTTATATTCAGGAACTATAATCAAGCAACAACCAAATTGATTTAACCTTGGATCCATACCTGAGGTAATCTTTTCACCGCGTGTCAGAGTCAAACGAATGTGGACTTCATCCTCCATATTGTTTGCCTTTAAAGTAGCAAATAATGCTTCCTTTATGCTTTCTACTTTTGGTACCCCTTCAAAAGCTAGGGCATGGGCGGATTCTACTAAGCGCTGCATGTGTCTATCCAAACAAAAGACACCTTTCTTATATAGACGTAGTCCTTCCCAAACAGCATCGCCCCCCTGAACTACGGAATCAAAAACGCTAACCTTAGCTTCTGCTCGTGGTACTATTTTATCTTTTACGTAGATAAGCAAGTTGGTATTTCTTGGGTCTGATTTCTGTAACATTAGTCTATTTTTAAAGCGTGTGGTATGATTTGATTGTAATAAAAGGTAGCCTCTGCGCACAAGTCCTCTAAATGAGTGGGCAGGGGATCTTGACTGATATTTTCTTTGCCAAATTCTGTAGTCTGATGTAGCGATGTATACCAGTACTTGGCCCAACATCCATCATAAGGTTTTGGCCCTGCCGGCCAACTGAGCATGGCTTCATCAAATGGGATATTTAAATGATGACAAAGAATAAATAGTGTCTCAATAGGCTTAGCTAGTAAGTCGCTGGAATTGAGCACAATAAAAGATCTGCCTTCTTTTTTTAGGGCATTCATTACTTTGAATAAAACTTCTATTCCGATATCCAACATAGTGGGATTCGGGATAATTTTTGCAAT
>CAYZUW010000267.1:0-6044 GCA_964481325.1 uncultured Saprospiraceae bacterium | reverse complement strand
TAATAATGGATCTTCGCGATTAATATTATTGTTTGAATTATTTGTTGTCATGATATCTATCCCATCCGCATTGGTCCAGATGTACATAATATCTACACCAGGATAGGCCGCTTCGTAAATGTCAGCCTCATTAACGGTAAGACTTAACATATCTGTAGAACAAATATTGTTATCATGTGCTACTGTAGGTGTTACCAAAGGAATTGGGCAAGTAATTGAATTGAATTCAATAAAATCCGCTATACCAGACTGATCAAAATCTGGACAAGGTGCTCCAGTAGGGCACTCTGTCTCATCATTAATCTGATCATTGTCACTATCAATGTCTCTGAAATCAGGAATACCATCACCATCCGTGTCAACAGGATTAGATGTATTTCCATTTCCAGATGTTAATATTACTCGACCATTTTCATCCACTTCTACTTGACCAACACCAAGAATACCATCATAGTCTTCATCAGAAAGATTAGCTTCGTTGGCATCAAAAATACCATCGTTATCAGCGTCTAAGTCTTCATAATCAAAAATACCATCATTATCTGTATCCAATGGAAATGAAGTAGTGTCGATTGTTCCATTTTGTCCAACAACTTGACCGTCAGAGTTTGTGGCAGGATTACCGGTACCAACTATACCATCATTATCTGGGTCCTGGCTTCCTCCTTCTAAAACATCATTCAATCCGTCATTATCACTATCTAGGTCATGAAAATTTGGCACCCCATCATTATCATTGTCTTTAGGAAAAGACGTTGTTAGGATTTGACCTGCATTTACAAATTGACCAAATTCATTCACGGTAAAATCTATCTGACCATCATTATCTTGATCTACATTTCCTCCTTCTACAACATCATTGATTCCATCATTATCTGCGTCGAGATCTAAGTAATCAGGAAAATTATCCGCGTCATTATTAGCAGGAAAAGAGGAAGTCATGGTATTAGGAACATTTATTACAACACCCAAACCATTTACATCTACTGTACTTATAAGTCCAATAACTCCGTCTCCTTCTGGATCTTCGTTTCCAGCTTCAGTGACGTCATGAATACCATCGTTGTCTGAGTCTCTATCTAAATAGTTCGCTACAGAATCTCCGTCACCATCTGGGGCAAAAGGAATGTAATTGGCGCTATTAGTACCAGGTGCTATCTGCATTCCAAATTCATCTACAGAAGATGCTCCTGCAAACAAGAATCCATCGTTATCACTATCCGTTAATAAAGCCTCCGCCACATCAAAAATACCATCATTATCAGAATCTAAATCTCTGTAATCTTCAATAGCATCGCCATCATGATCAGCTATAATGCTTCTAACTGTGAAAGGCGCACCTAATCCAGATATTGGTACACCTAAATCATTAACTGTAATGATACCTTCTCCTATTATTCCATCTGCATCGCCATCAAGGTTACGTCCTTCAATAGCATCTGTCAATCCATCGTTGTCTGAGTCTCTATCTCTAAAATTAAAAATCTGATCAGCGTCGTTGTCAAGAGGTAATATTATTTGGTTACCATTTACATTCAAATCGACTAATGAAATTAAACCGTTTGCGTTCACAGTAATTCCATTTTCACCTTCAACTAACATCCCGTTTTCATCAGTGTCGAAGGATCCAAAGTTAGCTTCCGCAACATCATAAATTCCATCATTATCAGAATCTAAATCATATACATCAGGATGTGTATCGTTATCTGCATCATTAATTTCGTAATTTACATCAGCAGTTAAATCATCATCGTCTGTTCCTAGTGGGTTGTATAAACCGTTAAGACCAAACTCAGTCCCTGCTGCATCAATAGTTCCATTCCCGTCGGTGTCTTGAAAATTGTGATTTGCTTCTAGAATATCAGTGATACCATCATTGTCCGCATCTAAATCTAAATGATTCGGTACTCCATCTTGATCAATATCAAAAGCGAATAAAATTTGATCACAAATTCCATCTGCATTTTGATCTATACATCCTAAATCAAAAGCAGGATCATCTGCATCTAGATAATTTGGTACACCATCAAAATCTTCATCAAAATCTGGATTTAATCCAACAGGAAAGCATTGCCCTCCTTCTAAATTTGCACAAATTTCAAATTGATCTAATATACCATCGTTATCATTATCAATATCGTTATCATCTCTAATACCGTCGCCATCAGAATCATTTGGGATAATAGAAACGTCATCAACAACATCTAACAGAAGCGAAGAAATAGTAGATACACTGGCAACATAAGTCCAGTAATCCAATATTTTTAAATCCCCAAAATTATTAGAAAAAGTGAAAGGCTCAGAAGTAAGTTCTGGAGTAGTTCCATTTCCACTAACTGCTTCTCCTAATCTTGAATGATCGTATAAAAACTGATCGTTAGGTGCATTACCATTTAACCTAGTAAGCGTCACACCTCCATTATCATTTTCAATATCTGAAAGCGTTAAGTGAAGTTCACCGGCATTTACAACTAAACGGTATGAAAGTTCACGATTGAATTGCTGAGGAAGAGCTAGACCATTTTGGTCTAGACCGTCCCACAAAATTTGGTTTTGTCCATCAATAGCCGTTTCATTAATGATACGGTCATTGTTATTTCCATAAATACCATCATTGTCTATATCTATTATAAGCTGTACATTCCCGCCTAGATTTGTTCTATAAGTAATCAAAGCTCCATTTGATCTATCTAAAACATCAGAAAGACCTTCACCATTCACAGGATCATTGGCCAATAAAGAAACATCTAAAACCTCTATTTCAAATTCTGGTGCCTCCGTATATAACCATGTTATGTGGGTGTCATTTCTAGCAATATCCGTTACCATTGCGGTAGCAGGCATATTAGGGTCCGGTAAATTGAAAAACACTTTATTATTGGTGATATCCTCCAAGTCTCTTGCTTGAGGTTCGTATAAATAAAATTGTTCATTGTTGAACGAACTTACGTCTGCAGATCTCAAGACTTCGTCAAGTTCAAAAGAAGCGTAAGTTGGATCTAAATCACCCGTTGTAATCCCTTTATTGTTTGAGTTTATCTGAAAGCCCCAAGGATCCACATCGTTATAGTCTATTTGAAATTGGAGACCTTCATTTGTAAGTAGGAAATAAGTAGGTGAAGTAGTAACACCATTACCATTTACAATGGATTGGTATTCGTTTGTAAATACACGACCAGTAAGCATATTACCACCATCATTTGCTGCGGCATTTTGCGATATAGTAATGTCCCATGATAAGACTACTCTTCTATTGTCTGGCTGATCTTCTTCTCTAGTCCAAGCTTCATTATTTAAAAGGTTATCGAAGCCTGTAAATTGGTAAAAACCATACTCCAGGGTAATTGTCCAAACCCCTTCTTCTCCAGGGTCTACTTCAACTATACCTGGTTCATATCCAAAACCTTGAGTGGAACCTCCACCTGTAGGCCCATTCAATTCTTCAATATTATCATTGATAATCGCTTGTCCTGCGGTTGTACCTGTATTGTTATAAGTAGAATGCAGTGTTCCATCTGGACGATACACGTTAATAAATCCACCAGATATACCTACATGCGAAGCACCAAAATTGATGTATTCGCCAGCGTTGGCGTAAACTTTAAGCTGTTGGGGTCTTTCAGCAAAATAAAATAGTCGATATCCATTATTATTGATAAAATCGACTGAGCCTTCTGCTTTCAACGAATTAGGTTGAAAGAGGAGCGTTATTAGTATTGTTGTTGAAACAATTAACGCACTTAGAGTTTGTAAAATTTTTGTGTCAGTGTTCATTATTACGAATTATTATTTAATTTGTAATAGTGTATACTTATCTCATATATAAAAAGATACTATATGTGACAATAATTTTTACCGTTCTTTATTTTTTCACATTTGAGATGGAATAAGAAAGGGGAAAACACAGTAAATACTTAAAAATTAAGCCCTTATAGCTTCTACAGGATCCATCCTTGAGGCCATATATGCAGGGATAATACCGGAAAGAACCCCTACTACTATAGAGATGCCAAGCCCTTTTAAAATGTTAGCCCAGGAGAGGAATATAGGAAATCCAGCGGCAGTGGAAATGAGCAAGGTAATTAAGTAAACTAAGCCTAGCCCAAGCAAGCCTCCTAAAATACAAAGGACCACAGATTCGATCAAAAATTCTAAAAGTATGATGTAGTGTTTTGCACCTAATGCTTTCTTAACTCCAATCAACGGAGTTCTTTCTTTAACAGAAACAAACATGATATTAGCAACACTAAACATCCCTACGATGATAGCAAAAAGACCGATTATAGCTCCTACTGCGTTGAGTGCCACAAAAACACCATCTAAAATAGAGGTCAGCATTGACATCTCATTGAGTGAAAAGTCATCGTCTTCTCTAGGTTTTAATCGATGACTTGCCCTAATTACTCCAGTAACTTCATCCTTTAGATCTTCAATATCGTTTCCTTCTTTGGCTTTTACTGCTACTGTGGATCTCATAACATTCCTAGACTTGAAATTGACCATGGATTTTGCAGATTGCACTGATACCAATACTGTATCGTCATAGTTGGCTACATTTATGATATCATCTCCGGCTTTTGCTATCACTCCTGTGACTTGGTATTTCCTACCTTTTAGCTTGATTGTCTTCCCAATTGGGTCAGAATTACCAAATAATGCATCTGCCACATTATAGCCAATAACTACTTTATTTGCACCTGTTCGAAACTCTCCTACCGTAAGATTCCGTCCCCGCTCGATGTCCGAGGCAAACATATCTATAAACTCTGAGGTAGTTCCAAAGATAATAACGTTGGTAGCACTTTTTGATTTGTACTTAAGGGTGGTAGATCCGACTGCAAGATAAAAGCAAGAATTACCACTACTTTTTACTTTCTCGCTTATAAGTTCATAGTCTTCTAGGGAAGGATTAGGCCGCTTTATGTATTTCCACCAATTTGTAAAGGAATCAGACCAGCTAAATTTTTCTATAAAAATGATATCGCTACCAAGTTTATCGAAACTACCTCTTATGTTATCTTCTAATGAATCAACTGCGGAAAAGACGCTTATGATGCAAAATATACCAATGGTGATGCCTAACAAGGACAGAAATGAGCGCAATTTGTTTCCACTCAATTGACCGATCGCTAAACGAGCACTTTCACCAATAATTTTGAATATCAGGCGCATGTAAGATTGTCTTTTATCAAAAGTACATTTATAAATTCTAAAGTTTTTCAAAAATTCGATAAACATACCCGATATACAGATATATAAAAGGTCAAATCAAAGTAAGGGTCGTATCAAATAAAATAACTTAACTCAAGTTTCGGTAGTTCTTATATCGATATTTTAATTTTAAACGATTCTTTTTTATAGTATTCAATCCTACACAGCTGTTCTCTCACGTTCTTTTTTCCCATGATCGAATGGTGCGCAGCAAAAGGTGTCCAGTGGACAGCTTTAATGAGTGAACCGAGACTCCAGTCGAGGCATGCAATTTCTCTTTTTAATTC
This sequence comes from uncultured Saprospiraceae bacterium, assembly GCA_964481325.1. Lineage (GTDB taxonomy): Bacteria > Bacteroidota > Bacteroidia > Chitinophagales > Saprospiraceae > JALZVN01. The sequence continues at coordinate 546 of CAYZUW010000267.1, read as the reverse complement.
TTAATCAAATGAAGCGTACTCGCCTCGCCAAGTTTGCCACCCGAAGAAATTTCGGGACAGGTCGGTTTCCTCATTATAAATATCCACTGGATATTTATTGCTGCGCATCATTCGGTCACCTCTCGACTGTGATGATTTTTAACGCTTTCAAAATACCATTTAATATTAAGATTGCCGTTTATCTTTTGACTGAATCTCTCAATTTCTGCGTTAAAAATACTCGCCTTAGCTGAAGCTAATTGGCAATCCCACCCGCTAGCGGTTCTCTACGTTGACAAGACCCACTGGGTCTTCTCTGCTACGCACCATTTCGTTCATGCCTTGAACTTGAAAAATTCAGCACAAAATCTAATTCGGCATCTTAAACATTAAATGGTATAAGCTAAAAAGTCTAAAGGCTCAAAACTCGTTACACATGCTTTTTCACTCTTAGCTGTAAGTAACAACGTGTTAACCAAGCATCTGCGTGGAGGTACGTTTGACTCAGACAGTTGAGCCTTCTGACGACTTTTCTATGAGGACTGTACTAGCCTCGCCAAGTTTGGC
>CAYZUW010000266.1:0-6057 GCA_964481325.1 uncultured Saprospiraceae bacterium | reverse complement strand
AAAAAATCTCACTATTATTAGTGTTGATGGTTTCGTTGGTTGGTTTTACACTAGCACAAAGAACCATTTCTGGTACAATTACAGATGATTCCGGCGAGACGCTCATTGGAGCTAGTGTCGTTGCGAAAGGAACAACTGTAGGTACTATCACAGACATTGACGGGACTTACTCGTTGAGTATTGCTCAGGATGTGACTACACTCGTGGTCAGTTACACAGGATTTGACACAAAGGAAATTGTACTCGGTGCGAGTAACGTTGTTGACGTTACTATGGCACAAGGAGTAGATTTGACTGAAGTCGTGGTTACAGCACTCGGTGTTGCTAAGGAAAAGAAAGCCTTAGGATACGGTGTGACAACAGTTGGAGAAGAAGAAATTGCAAACAGAAATGAAACAGATGTTGCTCGTATTTTGAGAGGAAAAACGACAGGTGTTGACATTACGTCTACTTCTGGTCTTGCTGGTTCTGGAACAAATATCATTATTAGAGGATTCTCTTCTATTTCTGGTAGTAATCAACCTTTATTCGTTGTAGATGGTATTCCTATTAATAGTGATACGAATACGGATAATACATTTGGTAATGGTGGAGCAACTGCATCTAACAGATTTGCAGATATCGATCCTAACAACATTGCTGAGATGAACATTCTTAAGGGACTTAGTGCAACTGTTCTTTATGGTGAAGCAGGAAGAAACGGTGTAGTTCTTATTACGACTAAGACTGGTTCAACAAACAAAGATATTGACAAAGGAATGGAAGTTGCTTTCAGTCAAAGAATTACTGGATCTCAAGTAGCTAACTTACCTGAATATCAAAATACATTTGGTAATGGGTTCTCTGGTAACTTTGGATGGTTCTTCTCTACTTGGGGACCTTCTTTTGATACGCGTGGTTCTAACGGTATTGGCGAAGATGGAACTGTTGAGCACCCATTTATTGGTAATGGTTTTGACGCACAATTTCCAAGTCAAACTTTTGGCCCGTACGAATATAGAGCATTTGAAAGTGTAGAAAACTTCTTCGAAACTGGACTAGGTGTAAACACTTCTTTAAACATCTCTAAAAGAGTTGGTGAGAAGTCTCAAATCAATGCGGCATACAGTTTCTTGAATGATGAAGGTTTTACTCCAGATCTTGTAGATGGGGAGTCTTCTAATAACTATAGAAAGCAAAATATTTCTTTAGGTGGAAGCACTGAACTTGCAAATGGAATTAAAATTCAAAGTACATTTAACTACGTAAACTCTAGAAGAACGACTCCACCGATTGGTTCAGGTGGTGGTTCAGGACCTCAGATTGCTGGTGGTATTTCATTATTTTCTGATGTACTGTATACTCCTAGAAGTGTTGATTTATTTGGACTTCCATTTCAAAGTGAATTAGATGGTTCTCAAACTTACTATCGTCAAACTTCACAAATTACTAATCCATTATGGACATTGAATAATGCTGTTGATACAGAGCAAATTAATAGATTCTTTGGAAACATTAATCTTGGGTATGACATCACAGATAATATTAATGTAAGCTATAGATTAAGTGCTGATAGATATACTCAGTTCAATACAAGAAGTTTGAACAGAGGAGGTCAGCAATTTTTTGACGGACAATTAAATGATGAAACGTATAACACTACTGTACTAGATAACTTATTGACATTCAACTTCGACTATAGATTGGGCGACGACTTCAATTTAATAGCTACAGTTGGTGGAAATGGTAGAAGAGAAGATACGGAAGCGGATTTTATCAATTCTGAAAATCAATTTGTATTCGGATTAGCAACGCACGATAACTTCATTACTACTACAGCAAGAACAAGATTGTCTGAAGAAAACACTTTAGGTGTATTTGCTACTGCAACATTAGGATATAAAAGCTTTGCGTACTTGAATGTTCAAGCAAGAAACGATTGGACTAGTACATTAGAAGAAGAGAATAGATCTATTTTGTACCCAAGTGCAAATCTTTCTTTTATTCCTACTGAAGCATTTTCAGGTCTTGCAAACAACAAGTTTGTAGATTACTTGAAGATTAGATTAGGGGTTGGTACTTCTGCTGGTTACCCACCTCCATTCCAAACTAGAAATGTTTTAGCATCATCTACGAATGACTTTCAAGCGCCGGATGGTTCTACTATTAACTTGAACCAAATCTCTAATCGTCTTGGAAATCCAGATCTACAAGCGGAGAGACATAGAGAATTCGAATTAGGTGTAGAAGGTACTTTCTGGCAAAATAGATTAGGAATTGACTTATCAGTATACGATAAGAGATCTTCAGATTTGATAATTGACCTTAATCTTGATCCTTCTACTGGTTTTAGAAATACTACAGTTAATGCGGCCGAAATAAACAATAGAGGTCTTGAGATAGGTGCATGGATTTCTCCATTCAAAGGAGAGATAACAAATAGATTAGGAGTAAACTTCACAACTAACAATTCTTTAGTATTAGGAATTGCAGACGGAGTTGATCAAGTAGCTATATCTGGGTTTACTAATTTAGGAAACTTTGCTATTGAACCAATAGACATTACAGATGAAATCAATCCTGATGATTTTCCATTAGCAGTAGAGAGAAACGGTCAGTTACTGTTTCCTTTCGCTGTGATTCAAGGTACTACTTTTGAAAGAGTAAATGGAGAATTACTAGTAAACGCACAAGGATTTTATGTTGAAAATGAAGATATTTCACCTATTGGAGATCCTACGCCTAATTACACAATATCTTATTTGAATACTTTATCATGGAAAGGTCTTTCACTTTTTGTAAACCTTAACTATGTGGACGGTGGAGATATTTACTCTGGAACTGCTCGTACTTTATTGGCGAGAGGAAATACTGTAGATACTGATTTTGATAGATTTTTACCTTTCATCTTAGAAGGGGTGAATGCGGATGGTTCTCCTAACCAAACTCAAATTTATGCGGGAGATGCATTTTTCGAAGGATTCTTTGGACCTGATGAAGGAGCTATATTCGACGGTTCTACATTGAGATTAAGAGAAATATCTCTTGGGTATACTTTACCAAAATCAATCTTAGACAAAACTCCATTTGGAAATATGTCTTTCAATGTGTCTGCTGAAAACATTTGGTTCAGAGCTTTCAATTTCCCTGAAGGAATCAATTTTGATCCAGAAGTACTAAGTACTGGAGTAGGTAATGGTAGAGGAATTGACTTTATTACTGGACCTACAGCAAGAAGATTTGGTATTAGCTTTAACGCTACATTCTAAATTTATTAACTAAAAAAATAAACTATAACAACATGGTTTTTAAGAAAATATTATTGTTTTTCTTTTTAGGAGCTGGCCTTTTTATTTTTTCTTGTGAAAATGCTTTCGAGTTAGATTTACAAGATGATCCGAATTTTCCTGCACCTGAAAATGCGAATATAGATGCACTATACGCTAGTGTTCAAGTAAACTTTGCAGAATTTATTAATGGTCCTACGGGCGCATTTAGTGTCAATGATTTGACTATGCAACTATCTCGCCAGCGTGCACTTATTGCTAATGATTATGCAAATGCTTTTTCTCCGCAAACTTTTGATAATATTTGGAATCAAGCGTATTCAGATTTTATGCCTGATGCTAATGAAATCATTAGACGAGCTGATGCGGTTGGACTTCCTTTCCAAGGAGGTACAGCTAAAATCCTTAAAGCATACGTTCTTATGACTTTAGTGGATATATTTGGAGATGTACCAAATACTGAAGCAGATCAAGGAGCTCAATTTATTTCTCCTAACAGAGATCCTGGAGCAGATGTGTACGCAGAGGCAGAGGCACTTCTATTAGAAGGTATTGCTGATTTGGGTGATCCAGCAGCGGCAGCACCTGCATCAGATAACTTTTTAGAGGGATCAATTCCAGGCTGGATAAATGCAGCTAATGGTCTTTTAATTAGACTATATGTAACTACGAAATTGGTAAATAGCTCAGCAGGCGCCAATCTTATGGCAATTGTAAATTCTCCTGATTTTGCTACTACTGATTTTAATTTCCAATACACTTCAAATAGAGCGAATCCGGATTCTAGACACCCTTTCTACGAGGATTCTTATGAAACTACGGATGGAGATTATCAATCAAACTGGTTCATGTGGACTATGGCGGAAGAAAAAGAAAATCTTGATCCTAGATTAAGAATGTACTTTTACAGACAAGTTGGTCAAGTGCCTTTGGATAACGTAAATAGATTTGATTGCGTTTTCTCTCCTTTACCAGATCCTGCTTCTACACCACAGCATTACTTGGATTGCGATCCTAGAATGCCATATTGTGTAGGTAGTCTTGGACAAGGATACTATGGAAGAGACCATGGAAATGGAAATGGAATTCCACCAGATGGTGATATCCGTACCGTATATGGTGTTTACCCAGGAGGAGGTAAGTATGATGCAAATACATTTCAATCGCCTCAAAATGCTGGTATTGACGGAGGTTTAGGAGCAGGAATTATTCCTATTTTACCTGCCCATTTCATAGATTTCTTTAGAGCTGAAGCAGCATTAACTATGGGCACTGGAGAAGACGCCAGAGCATTACTTGAAAGTGCAGTAAGAGCTTCTATCATGACTGTTACGAATTTTGCAAGAGCTACAGATCCTGGATCTTTAGCTGAGGTAGTAGCTACTGTTCCTATTGTAGTAACAGGAGAAGATACACTGCCTACTGAAGAGGATGTTGAAAATTATATAGCCGAAGTGTTGGCTTTGTATGATGCCAGTGGAGCTGATCAACTTGATGTAGTGATGAAAGAATTTTTAATAGCTTCATATGGTAATGGTATGGAAGGATACAACATGATTAGAAGAACAGGTCGTCCATTCAATATTCAGCCTATGATTCAACCAACAGCTGGATCATTCATAAGAACACCTCTTTATCCTTCTGCTCACATTGAGTTAAATGAAAATGCAACTCAAAGAGAGATAACAGATCAAGTTTTCTGGGATACTAATCCTGCAAATTTTGTTAAATAAAAAAACTGAAGAATAATGAAATATATAAAAATATTAATTTTTCCCTTGGTTCTTGCTTTAGTGCTATCATGCGGTAGAGATGAAGAATTAGGACCAATTATTACGATAGATAATGCGGAAATAGGAGCGTTTCCTAGATTAGTTAATTTGATTACTGCAGAGTACGATTTGGCTAATATTTCCACTTCTGCTTATAGTCATGAAGTAGAATTTCAATCTATAGACATGGGAGCGAATGTAGAATCTTATGACATCTTTGTTGGTTTCAATGGAGGAGATCCAGTTCTTTTTCAATCTTTTGGTCAAGGTGACTTTGGTACTTCTGCTTTAGGCTTAAGAAATATTACAGTTTCTTTTCCATTTACTGAAGTGGCAGCAGCTCTTGGAGTTGCAGCAAATGATGTAGTGGCTGGTGATCAATTTCAGTTCACTTCTATTCTGAATTTGAATGATGGACGTTCTTTCAATGGCTCAGCAAGTAGTACAGAATCTACTCTTCTGAGTTCTGCATTTATGGGATATTTTGACTGGGTAGTGACAGCTACATGTCCTATACCAGATGATAGATTTGCCGGGAATTATATGCTTACTATTGATGGGGACACTGGTCTTGGATATGGACCTGGATACGCAGATCAAGCAGTAACCATTACTCCTGTGCCAGGATCAAGTACACGTAGAACTTTCTCTACGGTTGTACTAGATGAAATTGGTCCTTTTGGACCTTTTGCTACTACATTTGATATCGTTTGTGATCAAGCTGTTTTCACATTGATGGATACGGCAGGACTTGGTTGCGGTGGTGGAGGTATCCAGTTTGGACCTGCATTAGATGCAAATGGTGTTCCAATCACAGAACCATTGGACTTGGACGATGATTCACAGATTGTGCTTTTCTTTAATGAAGGATTTGCTAGTGGCGGCTGCGGCGGTCAAACTGGTGAAACTATGACAAGAATGGTACTTACGAGAATGTAAGAAATTATACTTTAGTGTAAATATTACAGAGGAGGCTGTCTCATAATTAGGCGGTCTCTTTTTTTAAATCTGCTTATATA
>CAYZUW010000265.1:0-6075 GCA_964481325.1 uncultured Saprospiraceae bacterium | reverse complement strand
ATTATATACGTACCTTTATGCTATATTATCTAATAAAATGGAGGTACTATTTGGCATCGGCTTAGCGATTGGAGGCATACTACTAGTAATGGTCTTGCGCTCCTTCACGACTTTGTTTCATGAGTTGGGGCATGCCATACCTGCCTTATTGTTCTCTAAAGAAAAAGTCCAGGTCTACGTAGGTACTTATGGAGACACTAAGGATGGCGCTAGTCTAAGCCTTGGTCGTCTAGATATATTTTTCAAGTTCAATTTTTTGGCCTGGAATATTGGCATGTGCCGACATCAAGGTCAATCGAAAGTCTGGCAAAATTTTTTAATCATAGTCGGTGGCCCCATCGCAAGTTTGATGATTGCCGTTCCGTTATTATTGTTCCTACCACAGGCAGAAGCACAACCCTTGTTGCACTTTGCCATTTTTGTTTTCTTGGGTGCCGCATTGCTCGACCTTGTTTCTAATTTGTTTCCTTACGGAAATCAAATGTATACCGATAGCGGAAAGTCGATCTATAATGATGGGATGCAGTTGCTTGGTTTATGGAAAAGAGGATCTTTGCCAACCGTGTATTTTGAAATGGAAAAATTGATGTCCCAAAAGAATTTTGTAGGAGCGATAGAGAAAGGAAAGTCAGTTGTAATGGAAGCCAAGACAAATCCAGAAGTATATAATCTGATGGTGCAGGCTTTGCAACAAGAAAGTGAATATGAGGATATCCTAACCGCCATAAAACTAAAAAGCCAATATTATCCCTTAGGTGCTTCCGATTATCATATGATGGGGGTGGCCAACACCAAGCTTAATCGATTTGATGAAGCCTTGAAGTTTTTGAATCAAGCCTGTTATAAAGAGTATTCTAATGGACGTATGCTTTTAGATAGAGGGTATCTGCATCTACAAAGAAGCGACGCGATGGCAGCCTTAGACGACTTCAATGCGGCATTTCATTATGATGGGTCATTGTTAATGGCAGTGATTTATAGAGCCTTGGCTATGATAAGAATAGAAGAACCCGAAAGTGCTATTGAGGATTTGAAGCAGGTCTTAGACCTAGAGCCAGAGAACAGTTTAGCTTGGTTTTATCTAGGCCAAGCGTACCAAGAAAATAAGGAGGACAGGCTAGGATACAATGCCTACATCAAAGCAAAAGAACTGGGTTGTGAAGAACATGGTTTAGACTATAGAATACAATTGCTGGAAGATTGATTTTGTGGTTCCTCGAGTTTTCGGAGCAGACTCATAACTGATATTGCTGGAACAAGATAGACTTCCAGTCTTTATAGGCTTCTACATAGGCTTTACTTACTTCCTTTTTACGATAAGACTTTATGATTTTAAGATCCCCGACGGCAGCGTCCAAAGTAGGGTAGATGCCAATACCAAAGCCAGCTGCCTTTGCAGCCCCTACTGCCCCAGTAGTTTCAATGAGATCAATATCTACTTCTGAGAGCGTAGCTACTGTTTCGCTAAAGATGGCTGACTGAAAAAGATTATCGTTTCCGACGCGCATAGTTTTAGGTTGGATACCTAGGTCATTCATGATTTCCATTCCATAAACATAAGCAAATGCAATGCCCTCCAAGGCTGCGCGATACATATGTGCACGCGTATGCACATTCAATTGTAGGTTGAATATTTGAGCTCCCAGATACTTGTTTTGTAGCATACGTTCTGCGCCATTTCCAAAGGGAAGAATTCGCAGGCCATCAGAGCCTATGGGTACATTCAGCTGGGCCTCTTCTAATGCAGTATAATCCAGCCCTTGTTCTGCTATTTGTTTTTTGACCCATGCGTACTGACTCCCTGCACCATTGATGCATAAGAGGACTCCGATGCGAGTGGCGTCTTGAGCATGATTGACATGCGCAAAACCATTTACTCGAGATTGGAGGTCATATTGCGGTCTGTCCACGACACCATAAATGACCCCTGATGTGCCACCTGTGCCCGCTACTTGATGGGGATGGATCACGCCGAGTGAAAATGCGTTATTGGGCTGGTCACCCGCACGATACGACACCGGTGTGTCTATTGCCAAACCTAGTTCAGCGGCGGCTTCTACTGTGAGTTTACCTTGTACTGAAAAAGTATCTACTGTAGCGGGAAGTATCTCTTTTGATAGGCCATAATGTTCTAGCAGGTCATGTGCTAGATCCCCTTTGGAAAAATCCCAAAAAATGCCCTCCGATAATCCAGATATGGTGGTGCGTATTTTGCCGGTCATCTTCATAGCTAGAAAATCTCCAGGTAGCATAGCCTTATGGATTTTCTCAAACAACTTTGGCTCATTTTCTTTTACCCAGCGCAGCTTGGAAGCGGTAAAATTATCTGGCGAATTGAGCATGGATTGCAGACAGTTTTTATTTCCCAGTGCTTCATTGGCGGCCTTACCAATAGCTACAGCTCTGCTATCACACCAGATGATGGACGGCCTTAGCACCTCATGGTTTTTGTCGACGATGACTAGACCATGCATTTGGTAAGCTATACCTATAGCGGCGATTTCCTGAGGCTCAATATCGCTTCTATCGAATAGAAAGTTGCAAGCTTGTTTTAGGTGTGCCCACCACATTTCAGGGTCTTGTTCTGCCCAGCCTTCTTTCGCGGCCTGGATTGGCATTTCAGAATTCGGATATTGTATTACCTTTTTTACCGCTTGCGATTTGGCGGCTATTAAAGCTACTTTTATAGAAGAACTCCCTAGGTCAATTCCCAATAAATACATACGATCCGTATATTTTCTTACAAATACAAGTGCAAAATAGCTTTGAAATCAGATTTGTGCCAAAATAACAGTCAATTCATGCCATTTGCACTATTTTTTTACCTAAATAGTTTCTTTTAACTTTATATAGGCATACATTTGCACTTTAATAATTTTTTTAATTTATAATAATGAATAAAGGTACAGTTAAATTTTTCAACGAGTCAAAAGGATTCGGATTTATCGTTGAAGAAGGGACCAACACAGAGTATTTCGTACATGTTTCTGGTTTAATAGATGACATCCGCGAAGGAAATGAAGTAGAATTTGAATTGACAGAAGGTAAGAAAGGACTTAACGCAGTAAACGTAAAGGTCGTTTAATCTTCTTTTAGATAAGAATTATTCTCTACCCATCATGATTTATTTCGTGATGGGTTTTTTTGTTGCCGTTGTCAAGTAGGCACTAGCAGCGAGCATCTAGACTCTCTAGAGACAAGCACTTATAGTTATAGCTTCTGTTTACGGCTTTCAACTTGCCATTCTCAATTTTCAACTTAATATCCACTCTCCACTTATTTTCCCTCTCTAGAATCTAACACCTAACACCTTTTTTCAGGGGCCATACCGACTCCATCCCAACGCAATTGGCAACCACCACCAACCACTCGCAAGGCACGACCGTCGGCACCGGGCTCTGCGCAGCCTGGCCCTGCGGGCTGGGGTCGAAAAGGACCCCACTGCTACGATCCCTTGTCCGGGGATAGTACTACATTGGAAATCATTTCTCCGGGGCTAATTTTATTGCAAAAGTATGGCAAGGCTTTTTGTATTTGTATTGTACCTTTATTAGGTATTGATTCAAAAATATAATGGGCGTAGAGAAAAAAGATCTTAGGTATAGAGAAGATATTGCCTTAGTGGTAGAAACCTTTTATCAGTCTGCCATAAAAGATAAGGAGATTGGATACATATTTACTGATGTGGCCAAACTCAACTTGGAGGCACACATACCTGTCATATGTGATTTTTGGGAAACGGTACTTTTTGGAAATATGGTGTACCGTGGTTCGGTGGTTCAGAAGCATATCATGCTACATCGTAAGAGTGATTTGAGACCAGAACATTTTGAAAGATGGTTGGGCATATGGCGTATTACCCTAGACAGTTTATTTGCTGGTGAGAAAGCCGAAGAAATGAAACATCGAGCTTCTAAGATGGCAGAGATGATGAAACACAAAATCAACTACTTTGACAATAATCCCAATGCCCTAGTATGAAGTCAGTATTAAAATATGGTATTGTAGGAGGGTTGATACTTGCTTTTGGTCTTAAATTTTTGGCGGAGAATCATTTTCCTGGCTTTGTCTTGACTATTATTTTATACCCGGGAGGCATGATGTTTACGGTCAATGATTTTCTACTGACCCCTACAAATAGAGTCAAGTTTAGTTATTTATTTGGAGTGTTGCTTAGCGCTGGATTTGCTGTGCTAAGTCTTTTCCTATGCCACTTGATTTGGCTATTCCTAATTTGGGATTTTGAGGTAGTACGTACCATGCAATATTTCATAAATGCGCTTTGGAGCAATACGCCATTTTTACTCGCAGCTGCTTTTGGAGTGCCACTCATATTTTATTATGATAATAATGATGAAGAACCTGAAAAAAAATCCAAAGACGAATTTCATTCTGATATCCTAGATGAAGAGCTGTGAGCCATCTGTCTAATAGAAATCAGGCATTTACTTTTGAGAATAAAATTGGGCAAAAACCTAGGATTTAGTCCTATATTGTTGTGGGAAATGTAGGAGACAAAAAACTACAAAAAGATGATGACAGATGAAGATTTATTGAGAGAGGACGACTATCAAGCAGCAGCCTTTCACCCTAAAAGTATCATTCTTACGCTGATGTTGATGGGAGTGGGCTCGCTATTTGTAGCCTTATCTGCTGCATACGTATATAATCGCGTTCAACATCCAGAGATACCGCCTATAAAACTACCTACCTTATTTATTCTGAATACCTTGATATTGCTTGCGAGTAGTTATACCTTGATTCAAGCTAAAAAAGCATATCGAGCGGATGATACCGAAGGATATAAAAAGAATCTATTGTTTACGCTTTTGCTCAGTATATTATTCTTTATCGCTCAATTTATCGCATGGCAGATTCTCTTTGCCAATGATATTAACTTTCAGCATAGCAATACCGCCTCTTATCTCATCATCATATCTATTACACATTTGGTACACGTGATCGCAGGGATTCCATTCTTGGCTGTGTTTTACTACAATGCGCGAAAACGAATGGTAGAGCCCGTAAGTGTCCTAGTCTACTTTAGTGATCCGGCTAAAAAGTTGAATCTTCGACTACTCACCGTGTATTGGCATTTCTTGGATGCCTTATGGATTTATCTTGTGGTGTTTTTTGGGCTTTCTTATTTCATACAGTAATTCCTCTTTCTAAATTTGCATAATAAGTGCTTAATTATCAAATTAAGTGGCTATCCGAAGCGTTTGACTTAAGTAATGATGATCCACCATATCTTAGTCAATGCAAAAGGAAGAATGGTTTAAAATCATGAACACCTTTGGTTTTTCAGAAAACGAAAAGGAGTATAATAAGATACTTAAATTCTACAGCGAAAGTCATCGCAAATATCACAACGTGACACATATTGATGACTGTCTAGCTAAATGTGCATTACATGAAGCAACCAGGCACAACACTGCACTTCAATTGGCATTTTGGTATCATGATGTTGTTTACAATTCATTTAGAAAAGACAATGAATTGAAAAGCGCAGAATTAGCCGAAATTTTTCTAAAGAGACAGGCCGCTAGCGAAGAAATGATACAAAGAGTAAAGAAGTTAATCATGGTGACACTTCATAATCAGGAACCCAATACTGAAGAAGAAGCCTATATGATGGACATTGATTTTTCCATTTTAGGGACAGATAATGAAACCTATAAAGAGTATACTAAAAATATCAGAAATGAATATCGATGGGTTTCTTGGTTCTTGTATAAAAAGAAAAGGAAGGAAATACTCAAAATGTTTTTGGATAAAGAAACACTGTATTTTACAAATAACTTCAAGAATGTCTACGATCGAAAGGCACGATTAAATATAGAAAATGAGCTTACTCAATTGTAAAATACAGTGAAACTCTGAAAATAAGAAAGCTGGTTAGTCTTTTGAAGGATCTCACATTGCATAACTATAGTATAGTTGCACAACTAAATATCGCATCAATCATTGCCAATTTCCTTCTGTAAATGAATTCGTTTTGCCCATTTATTGTCGAAGCTATGTAACTTTTTATATGTATACCACACTATAAGACTAATCAATGCTTTGTAGTAT
>CAYZUW010000264.1:0-6077 GCA_964481325.1 uncultured Saprospiraceae bacterium | reverse complement strand
GGCCAAGTTATTTCAAGAGAGTCAATTTTAGTTTTATTACCTAAGCCAAAGTGAACAATAGGTTGACTACTTGAGATGAAACCTCGCACTACAAATTGTTCTACATATTGAATTTCATCGCCTGTGTAAATTTTAACTTTTGCCCCTATTCCATTAGGATTTTTTGGCTGACCTTTTAGTTTAAAGTTTATTGTGTTTTGCCCTTTCTCTACACTGTTGTTTTTATAAATCCAAGGTTTTTCATCTATGTTATTTACTATTAAATCTAAATCACCATCGTTGTCCAAATCAGCATGCACAAATCCGTTTGAAAATCCTTCATGTGCAAAACCCCAATCCTTAGACTGATCTATGAAGGTGCCATCTTGCTTATTTTGAAATGCAAAATTCGCAATCTTTGTCGACACCATGATGTCAAGATGTTGCTGAAGAGTTAGCGTACCTCCTGACTTTTTCGCAAGTTCATTTCCTTTTTTCACAAAATCTCTATCTTTGATATCTCTAGCAATACCATTTGTAACTAAAATATCCTTATAGCCATCGTCATCTATATCAATTAATAGGGTTCCCCATGACCAGTCTGTTTTGGCAACATTTCCAATTTGAGCTACTTCACTAAATCTTCCTCTAGCTCTATTAAGTTGCAATGAATTTCTCATGTATTGAGGGGCAAAACCAGCCTTGTTTAAGGCCGCAAAACGACCAGGGTTCATGCTACCCATATTTCTTATGGTACGCTCTCTTTCTTTAGGTAACATTTCGACTTCGTAGATATCAACTTTGCCATCATTATTTATGTCAGCTATATCTACACCCATGGCAAAAAAGGATTGATGCTTGATAAGTGTTTTGTTGTTGTCTTTAAATCCTTTGCCTCCTCTGTTGATGTATAGGAAATTGTCTACGCTAAAATCATTAGTAATGTAAATGTCAGGGTAGCCATCTTCATTGAAATCTGAAATCCCTATGCCCAAGCCATTTCCCCAATTCGTGATGCCCATACTTTTACTAACATTCTTAAAGAGGCCGCCATCGTTTCTGTACAAAACATCACTATTCTTTTTTTCAGTGGTATTCATTCTTCTTTCTCCTAATATTGAAACCTGAAGCGTATCAGAATCTAATGGTTGATTAAGAAGATATAAATCTAAATCTCCATCTAGGTCATAATCAAAAAAGACAGATTGGATGGTAGCATTTGTATCTGCAATTCCATACTCTTTAGCCTGTTCCGTAAATGTATTATCCTTATTATTAATATAAAGAAGATTTATTCTTTTAAAAGCTTCTTTATGTTGATATATGCCTTTGGAGATATATATGTCAATATATCCGTCATTATTGACATCCTCCATGACCACTCCCGTACTCCATCCAGCTGTTTTCTTTAATCCAGAACTTTTCGAAATGTCTTCAAATTTGAATTGCCCCTTGTTAAGGTAAACTCCTGGCGCTTCTTGGTTTGATATTATTACGAAATCTTGTAAACCATCATTATTAATGTCTCCAACAGCAATACCACCTCCAGCATGAAGATTATTATTGGTTAGCATGGTGTTTTCAGCGCTTACCTTCACTTTATTGATAAAATGGACATTTGTTAATTCTGGGGATAGGCGCTCTAATTGTTGGAGCGAGGGGTCTACCGTTTTCTCCGATTCATTTTCTTGGCAAGACAACAATAATGTTAGAATAATAAGAAAACAGAAGGAAGAAAACATATTAAACATAGTAGGCATATCAAATAATTATACTTCTTAAAATAGATATATTTAAACTTCAGTGTAAAATTATAGTAATACTAGGCTGTTAAAAATACCCTTTATTGGGTATTCTCTGCCTAAATGCTTTAAGCTATCTTTGAGTCTAATATCCCTCATTCTTTCCCACAAACCTAAATCGGCGATAGCCGATTACATTCTCATTAACCGTAGCGATAGTATAATAGTTATACTGAATCCTTTGATTAAAGGATTCATATATCTGTTTGCTATATCTGTATTAGTAATTTATTATTTGTTAACCTATTAAATATTAGTCTCATGAAAAAAGAGAAATTTTTAAATTTCCTTGAATCTAAGTGGTTGGTGGTAGCATTCGTTGCTTTAGGGTTTATGTTGTCAAGCAGTAGCACTGTTGTGGCACAGTCCCCTATAGATGACGTGGTAGCAACAGTCACTAATTTAAGGAATGAACAAGTGCCAGGCACAGCAAAATTTGATTTTGCTCAGGCGGCTCTTGACTACCTTGAGGTATTAGAAGCAAACCTTGCAACTAATCCAAATTACTTGAATGATCTAGAAGATCAGACAGGTATTGATCCTCTATTTGTACCTGTAATGCGTAGAGCGCATCGAACTATTTTGGCTGATTACTCAGCATCTGAATTAGCTACTTTTCAAAGCTTAGTCAATGATGCTGGGCAGTTCGCAAACCAAAAAATACAATTTATAGTTGAAGCGAACGAGTATTAATTTAAACCATGAATATTAATCGAATTTTTTAAAAACAAATTATTATGAAGAAAATACTATATACTTTCTTTTTATTAGGAGGGATATTGTTATTTACGAATAGCGCTGTTGCTCAATCGGGTATATACACGATTACAGGAACAGATTCATTCGGAGATGGCTGGAATGGTGCCACTATAGAGATTACCAATACAAATACTGGTGCAGTAACTGTATTTGGTCCTCAAGTAGCGGGTGCTGGTCCAAATTCCCTTAATTTTACAGTAGGAGACAATGAATTCTTTTCTGTATGTGAAGTAATGCCAGGAGGATTTCCTGGTGAAATTGGCTACACAATAATGGACCCTAGTGGAACAACTATTCTGAATGTTCCATTTGGTGGTTTCGTTGGAGGTCAAACTGGCGGACAATGCTTCCAAATAACTGGTGACGTAGTTGCCAGTATGTGTAGTGATGATCAATGTGAATTTTCAGCTCTTCTTTCTCTAGACTTGATAGGGAATGATTTTGCTGATGGTTGGGAAGGCTCAACACTTGACGTAACAATCAATGGTGTCACTAACCCTGTGAATACAATTGTAGGTAATGGTGGTTTTGGACCTTTACCTAGTGAAACTTTTGCATATCCTGTTCAGTGTTTGAATATCGGAGATGCAGTTGATATCGACGTTGTTTTTGTAGATAACTCAGGATTTGACGATGATGAAATTGGATGGTCAATTACTATTCCTGATGGATTTGAGGTTTCTGATCCTATGGGATTATTAGTGAATGAAGGTGGTGGACCTACAAACCAAGGAGACTTAAGTGCTTCTGGTACTATTGTAGTTACTTGTCCTGTGCCTACTCCTACTCCTACACCAATGGTATCTTGTGGTATACTGGAAGTAGGAAAAGTTGATTTCGTACAAGCGCCATCTGCAGTTGCTGAATGCTCTAATGGTTTCAATTGCCCAGCTAGCTCTACGATGTGTGTAGATGATGCTACATTTACTTTTCAAGGCGCTGAAGATGCTATTTTAGTACCTGGACCAGGTGCTGGAGGATTACCTGATGCTGCGTTTACGGCATTTAATATACCTGCATCTCCAGATGCTGCAAATCCTAATTTTTTAGGAGTAACTTACGAACTATGTGCTGCTGGAGATTTTGGTGCTGCTGGAGAACAAGCAGATTTCCTTCTTAATGGAGTTCTTGTAGGATCAGTTTTTGGTCTTCCTCAATGTACTCAAAATACTTCTCCTCCTGACGTAGCAGAAATGTGTATTGAATTTACGCAATGTGGAGGTTCTGTTGGAGATCCTGTAGCTTTTACTTTCACAGATCCAGGCGGAAACGCTGGTTTTTGTGATGCTGCTTTATCTGTACAACCAACATTTTTATACGGACCTGCAGATAATTCTGTAAATGCTTTTGCTTGTATTGAGTGGTTTACAAATCCTGATGCAATAGGAATGCCTATTTTTATGGGACAAACATTACCAATTTCTATTTTACAAGATTTAGTTGCTAATGCATCTTTACCTGCTGATTTATTATGCCATGAGCAAGTTATTACACTTTATGTTACTACTAGTTGTGGACCAAATATTTCTGAGACATTCCCTGTTAATATTTTTGTATTTGACTCTTGTGATACAGGATGTGCACTTTATGTTGAGTTGACCGACGCACAATCAGACGGATGGGGAGCTGCAAGACTTTCAGTTTCTGAAAATAACGGACCTGCACAGGACCTTAAATTACTTTCTTCTGATGGAGGTTGTACTGTTACACAATTCTGCGTTGGTACTGGTGGAGAGTTAGCGCTTACATACCATGAAGGTGGTGACGACGATCAAAATGGATTCAATGTTCTTAACAATCTTGGAGAACTAGTTATTGAAGAAGGACCTAATCCTACAAGTGAAACAGTTTTTGCAAAAGCAGATTGTGGATCTGATGATTGTGCTGGTGAGACTATAAATACAACTGTTAGAATTACTACTGGTGGATTCCCTGATTTTATGTCTTGGGAGATTTATGACGGTTTCAATAATGTTAACTGTCAAGGACCACAGGTTACAGGTGTTACTGCTAATACATATGCTGGTCTTGCACCAGGTACTGTGATACTTGAAACTGTTGAATTAGAATTATGTAATGAGTATACTGTTGCTCTTTTTGATGGTTTCAACATTGGTTGGAATGGAGCTACTTGGGAATTAATCACGGATGATGTTGATTTCGGAACTGAAATTACTAATCCACTAGATCCATTCTTTGGACAGTCTCTTATTAAGTTTATGGATGAGAACGATTTCGGCCCTGCTGGTGATTTAGCAGCTGCTCTTCCTGGAGATGAAGCTAGAATGGCGTTTACAATTTCTTGTAGACCTGAGTGTGTAGATGCAACTTCTGAAGTAATTCCTGGTGACTGTTTTGCAATTGCTACTGTATTACCTATTACTGAACCACAGGTTTGTGCAGGATGTAACCATGCTACTGGCTGCGATATTCAGTTTAGACATACTATCTTGAATGATGGAGTAGGTCTTGCATTCCAAAGTACGTTTGCGCCAATTAATGGTCAAACAGAAATTGACTATACTGCTACAGCTGGATTCCAAATGTCTGCAGGATGTCACACATATATTACTGAATTTTTGTACTGTGATGGTTTAATCACTGCGTGTACTTCTAATTATGTAGTTGCACCTGCTGAAACAAATAACTTTGCTTGTAACGATAACGTAATTATCTCATTAGGTATTCCAGATTCAAACCCAATTGGTGGTGCAAGCGACACGGCGTTCGACGATGAATTAGGAGAATGTATAATTCAAGTAACTGCTGATTTATTAATTGAAGGAGGTGTTCCTTCAAACCTTAATTGTGAATTTTTCAATATCAATGACTTCTTTGAAGTTGTTATACTTGACGCAAATAACCAGCCAATAGGAGACTTAATTACTCCTAATGAAATTAAGCAGACGTTAACGTATGTTATTACACACAAAGGTGATGGATCAACTTGTTGGGGTACACTTACTGTAGAAGATAAGGCTGCTCCTGGTTTATTAACTACTGACTATGATATAAGCTGTAATGACCCTAACTATGCAGACCCATTTTTCTCTGAAACTATTACGATTGAGTCAAGTGCTGCAAATGAACTTCCAGCTAATATCGCTGGTGGATTTGTAGGTGCTGCTAGATCAAATACTTGGATTCCTTTCACTGTACCTTGTGGAAGATTAGGAACTACAATTACAGATATCCAAGTTAATTTGAGCTTAACACATAATGAAGTTACAGATTTAGGTGTTGAACTACACATACCTACTGCATTCAACAACACTTTAGCTGCTCCATTCGCAGGAGACATGTTGGTTCTTGATGCGATTGGTGATGTAGGAGCTGTTAATACGTATACTCCTAATCCAATGAATGATTCTCCTGCTTTATTAGGATTATTAGGTGCTTCTTGTAAGGAATTTGCTTCTGAGAAAGATATCGATTTTATTTCTGAGTCTTCAGGATTTAACTTCCCACAAGGAATTGGAAAAACTTGGTATATCAATGTAACAGATAATGGTGTTTCTTACCCAATACCTCCTTTTG
>CAYZUW010000263.1:0-6093 GCA_964481325.1 uncultured Saprospiraceae bacterium | reverse complement strand
ACTATACCTTATATATAGATGACGATGCCACGGTTATTGTGAAAGGAGATTTTGTTAACCAAAATACAGAGTTTGAAAACCATGGTGAGTTCAATCTTGAAGGAAATCTTGAAAATCACGCACGTATAGAGTCGGAGGGTACAGGAGTGCTGAGATTGATAGGTGAGAATGAGCAATTCGTTAATCTATTTGGAGAGTTTAAAACATTCAATTTAGATATTGATAATTCAAATGGTGCTGTATTCTTAGGAAATAGAAATTTATCAGTTTATGGAGATTTAGATTTTATTAATGGTCATTTCAGGACGAGAAACAATAATTTAATCAATTTTAAACCTGGTTCGGTATACTTTGATGCCAATGATGATTCGCACATTGATGGCCCTGCTATAAAAGAAGGATATACTAGGTTTAGATTTCCAATTGGGAAAAATGGGCTGTTGAGACCATTAGCTTTTACGGAGACCAGTAATTTTAATATATACAAGGCAGAATATTTTGCAAGCAAATATCCAACATTAGAAACGGATAACAGTTTAGCATCGGTTAGTGACACAGAGTTTTGGAGTTTTGATCAGCTCAATGGTTTAGATGATCCTCAAATTTCCTTGGCTTGGGATGAAAATAGCTCTCTTGGCCAAAATATTACAGAAGATATACGAATAGGATATATTGAAAATATAGAAGGTTGGACTAAAGTAGAATCATCCCCAGAATTGCCAGAACAATTGGAAACAGATCTGACCTCCGTCGAACCAGTACCCGGATATGGTTTTTTCACCTTTGCTTCTGCTAATCCAAACACATTTCTACAAGATGGATTAGTAGATTTTCAAATAGCTAAAGAAGAATGTAATGTAAGAATAAATTGGAGCACAGTTGAAAGATCAGCACGTATAAGATCTTATGAAATACAGAGAAAAAAAATAAATGAACAATATGAAACTATATTCACAGTAGACGCAAACAATGTTGATCTAACAAACGAATATAGCGTTTTAGATACAGGAGTAGAAAACGACATTGTATATCATTATAGAATCTTAGTTCGTTTTGTAAATGGTACCAATTCTTCCTCGGGGGATGAATTTATTAAAGCGGCATGTTCGCCAATATCTTTCGTCTTATATCCAAATCCAGTTTTTCAAGACGGTATATTGACTTTAGGAATAAATAGTGATATAGATAAAGACGTAGAAATAAAGATCGTCGATGTTTTAGGAAGAGTGCTTCGGACTCAAACATTAGAAATAAAAAGAGGAAGTAATAGTTTTGAGATTTCAAATTTGATCCACTACGGTGCTGCAGAATACTTTATTTGGACACCTGATGAGAAAAGTATACCTACCTTAGAATTTCAAGTAATTAGATAATAGAAGAACCCATTTGTTTTTTCGAAAATAAAAAAGCCCTAGGAATTTTATTCCTAAGGCTTTTTTATATTAAAAAACGGTTTGGTTTTACTTACCGTTTAGAGACCAGTCGTAGTCTTTGAATTTGATATCACCATTGACTTTAGTGTTAGCATATCGATTGATAAATGCTTTTACGTCTCCAAAATCTTCTCCATACCATTCAAATATTTTAGAAACAGTAGCTCCACCAGATGAAATTTCGTTGAAAGTTGAATTGTTGATAAAAGCTTTAGTCATTTTTGTGAAGTCACTTTCTAGACTATTAGGCAGCCAAGCTTTATTCATCAATGTAGGACAAGACTTAGCTGCGCAGTTTACTGCAAAATGAATTCTTGGTTCTTTAAATTGCGGGCGGATGATGTCATTCTCAATATTATTCAATGAGTATGTTTTCGTTCCTAATTTTATCCACTTTCTGTCCCAAGGCTTTCCACCATCTAAATCAGTAATCTTCGCGATTGGATAATTGTTAACTATTAACTTGATCGTATTGGCGTTGTATGCATTGATCCAGTAAGCCAATTTTTCATTTCTTGGCCAACTGTCTTTAACAGGGTTCGCACTTAAGTTTGCCAAGTAAGCGTCTAATTTTGCAACATCAGATTTGAAGCCAGCATAATTTACTACTCCTGAACTGCTAACATGTTTTCTAAGTAGTGCATCAAAAGCCTTATGGTCTACTCCCATCATTTTATCAGCCATTTCCTTTTTTGGCATTGCCTTGTCCTTCATGGCAGTACTGGTAGTAGCTACTTTATCTTTCATAGTAGATGTTTTAGATTCAGTCCTATGTGCTGCAGGTTGCGAAGCGGCTGGTCTTGAAGTAGCATTTGTCATCTTGTCTTTCATGCCTCCTGCTTTTTCCATGGTTTTATTGCCTGCATCTTTCATTTTATCAGCCATCTTATCCTTCATTCCCGAAGCTTTATCGGCCATATTATCACCTGCGTTTTTGGCTTTATCGAGCATTTTATTGCCTGCATCTGCCATCTTGTCTCCTGCTTCCATAGCTTTATCAGCCATTCCATCACCGGCCTTCTTCATTCCATCTGCCATCTCGCCTCCAGCGTTTTTGGCCATATCACCTGCCTCTTTGGCCATTTCCTTTGTTTTATCCCCTAGATTCTTGGCTGCATCAGAGATTGAGTTGCCATCTGCACTTGCATTTCCACCGCAGCTAAACATAATAGCAGCAAGGGGAATTAGTATAAGTAAGCTTGTTGTTTTGATTAAATTAACTATTAGCATGGATAAGTTTTTAAAGTGAAATATTTTTATAAATTATGTTTGATTCCTCTTTGGAAACTAGTGGATTTTAAAAATGGATATTTTAAGTTTCCAAGAGATTACTGAGCGAACTCATATTGCAATTATAAACCACATAAAATATGAATGGTTGTTAAATACTTGATAATTTTGTTTTTTGAGAGCTACTTATTTATGAATAATTGGGATTACATTTCCAGTAAAATTCCTTTGGACAAGAGATAGTAATGAGGTGGAGAAAAGCGCTGCTAAGCGAGGAGGCTATCTCCACAGTGCGAAGCACCGAGGCGAATGCCGAGTCATGGATAGCTCGGCCCGACTTCAGTCGTGGTGGTCCCCAAAAAATACTTTAATTCCTTCGAAGAACCCCTTTTAAACGATACCAATATAATTTTGTGGATTGATTCGTTTTAGTTCTGCTTTGACTTCTGGATTAACATCTAAAGCATTGATAAAATCTAACATAACTTCTTGATTGACCTCATCGTTTCCTCTAGTCAATGCTTTTAACGTTTCGTATGGGTTTGGATAGCCTTCTCGTCTTAATATGTTTTGAATAGCTTCCGCGACGACCATCCAATTTTTTTCGAGGTCTTCGATAATAACAGACTCGTTTACAGTAAGTTTGGAAAAGCCTTTAAGAATAGACTTGAAAGCAATCAAGGTATGTGCAAAAGGTACTCCTACATTTCGCAGAACTGTGCTATCTGTTAAATCACGTTGTAGTCGAGAAATAGGGAGTTTGCCGGCAAGATGAGAATAGATGGCATTGGCTAAGCCGAGATTTCCTTCTGCATTCTCGAAATCAATGGGGTTTACTTTGTGCGGCATAGCAGATGATCCTACTTCGCCTGCAATTACTTTTTGCTTGAAGTATTCCATAGACACATAGGTCCATACGTCGCGGCATAGATCAATCAAGATTGTATTGATGCGCATAAGATTGTGAAAGAAAGTCGCCATACCATCATAATGCTCAATTTGGGTGGTCGTTTGTTGGCGTTGCAAACCTAAATATTCCATGGTAAACTCGTCTGCAAATCGCTTCCATTCTATATCTGGATAAGTGACTTGGTGTGCATTGAAGTTTCCAGTAGCTCCACCAAATTTAGCTGTATGTGTAGTCTCTTTGAGCAGTTTTAGTTGGTTTTGGATTCTATCGTAGAAGACCTTGAATTCCTTGCCCAATCGTGTGGGGGACGCTGGTTGTCCGTGCGTCTTAGCCAACATAGATATTCCTGCCCAGTCTTGAATCTTAGTGGATAGTGTGTTTAAGAGTTCTTCAATAGCAGGATAGTATACATCCTCTAAAGCGTTTTTTAGTAAAAGAGGAGTCGCAGTATTGTTTATATCTTGCGAAGTAAGGGCTAGATGGATAAATTCTTTGTATTCAGCAATGCCCAAAGCCTCAAATTTTTCTTTGAGAAAGTATTCTACCGCTTTCACATCGTGATTGGTAGTGCGCTCAATAGATTTGATATGTTGCGCGTCTTCCATTGAGAACTGCTCAAAAACCTCGTTGAGGGCATCTATCTTGGTTTCTTCAAAATCACCCAATTTGGGTAAGGGCCACTGGCACAATGCTATAAAGTACTGTATTTCAACAAATACTCTATACTTTATAAGTGCGTATTCTGAGAAATAATCGACTAGTTCTTCCGTTTTCTTCGCATAACGACCATCAATAGGCGAAATTGCTTTGAGCATAAATTCAATTTTAAGTAATATTGCGTTATAATTGGGTGTACATGTAAAATTAAAGTACAAAATAGTGGTGCAAAAATATAGATAAAACTGGTTATTAATAAATCCTGATAGATTTGAATAAATTCTTTTTACAACTAAACTTCATTTGGGTTCTCTCTTTAGTTTCAGCTTCAGTATTGCTTGGTCAAGTAACTGTAGAAGGAAGCGTGAGTAACATCCAGCATAAAAACATTTTAGTGAGTGTATATAGCGAGGGCTCTCATCAATTGGTACCCGTAGGAGCAGATGGAAAGTTCTTAGCACAATTGCCTAGGTTTGAAGAGTGTCTAGTGTCCGTGTACAGTGCCAATACTCAGGCGAAAACATATAGTATCAATACGGATCAGACTGCTTCAGAACCCATAAAGTTGTTCGTTTCGATGGCAGGTGAGAAACCCAATCAAAACAATATTCAAATCAATGGTCCTGAAAAGAGATATGTGACGGATGGATATGCTTATAAAACAGAGTCTTTTAACCTTGACAATGTAAAAGATAAAGTAAACTTCGCTTCGATTATGAGCCAACTTAGCTCTGATTTACGTGCTTTTTACCTGCATAAGAAACTACCCGAAGAGCAAATTGGCATCACTACAAATACTAATGAGGCTACGATTCGTAAAAGTGAACACAAGTTAGGGCAAGAGATATTTAATTTGCTTAATAAAAAAAGAGCACAAGAGAAATTTTTAAAAGAGATAACAGCTACCTACAGTCAAGATAATAGTTCAGGTCTTGTACGCTGTCAGTTAGAGTATAAGTTACTGAAAGCAGAAGCCACATATGCTAAGACAAGTTATGATTTGGCCATGAGAACCTACGAAAAGGAGAAGATAATTGTACGTCGTGCTGAGAATAACAATCGTACGCCAAGCACTAGAAAAATGCTTGAAGCAGAGTCTAAAATGAAAAAATTGGAGAAAGAAAAAGATATAGCGGCAATCACACTTACCAATAAACAAGCAGATTGTTGGGAGATAGATGCTCAACAACAACTAGATGCTGAATTGGAAAAAGGAGAAACAGCGGATATGGCTTTTGTGAAAATCAAACGGCTTGAAATAAATAATGTACGCATGACAAGCCGTCTACAGAATGCTAAGAAGCTTTATAAGCAGCACAATCTACTGGCGAATGACTTGACTGGAAGAGACAGAGTGGTTGAGTTAGCCAATGCTCAAAAGTACATCTCCCAACAAGAAGAAATAAAACTCTATCAATCTGAAAATAGACTGGCCAGTTGGAAACTCAAAAATGAAACAGATAAGCGCTATAATAAACAAGTGAAATTGGCGCAAGAAGCTTTTTTGAAGCAAAGAGAGATTGCTTTTCAAGCGGAGATGGCCTACCTAGAGCATATGTGGCATTTGAGAGATACACCGAGTGTAAAAGGCGTGCTGGATGATGTTTTTGCTAGGCAAAATGATTTGCTTGATGTAGTGCAAACCAATCGACCAGAACTGGAAGAACCTGAAATCGAAGAGGAAACTAGAACGGACGCAGAGCTCTTGTCTAATATCAAAATAGAAAGTAATACGCGAGATGATTCTAGAAGTAAAAAGCTTACTTTTAAGCAAGATTATTACGAGATCATCGAGAACGATAAAGGGCGAAAGTATTTTAAGAATGGTAATCCGATTACCAAACTAACCTATGAGTTTGAAAC
>CAYZUW010000262.1:0-6156 GCA_964481325.1 uncultured Saprospiraceae bacterium | reverse complement strand
GTCAAGTAGGCATTCATAATTCATCATCCATCATTCATAATTTTTTTCACAATGCGTTTTCTATTTTTTTAAGTAGTTCTTTACCTGCTTCATCAAAATCATCCAGTGAAGAAGGGTCTCTTTTGGATAGTGCTAGAATCATAAAATTGTCCGCCAATACTTCGTCGGGATGGATGATATATTGAGTGTTGTATTTTATTTGATCGAAAAAAGAAGGCATGGCATCATCAGGCACCATGGCTTGCCCTTTATCATTAGAGAGTACCTTCCATTTACCGTCGGATTGTTTTTGTACTTCGAATAAATCAAAATATAGGTAATCAAAAAATTCTCCTTTTTCTTTGACGAATCCGGGTAGGGTAGAGCTAATAATCGGAATACATTTAATGTCCCCTTTGCTAGAAGTCAAATCTATACCATAGGCAAAATTGGGGCCATCAGGATTAGAAAGAATGCGCTCTTTCAAGGGGGCATCAATCAAAAGGTCTCTAGAGTCTCCGATTTTTTCAAAACCTATGATATTATACAATGCAGCTTGTTTGTCTGGTTTCTCTCTACTATAGAGGTGAAAAATTTCGTGGAGTAAGACGGAAAGCATCGCATTGCTTTCTCTTGCTGCGATGCGCTCAGAAGGAATAACGATACAGTTTTCTCGAGTATAAAATGCGTCCTCACCATAGTAAGTGCCTTTTGACTTGATGAGTTTTACATTTGCAGGAAGGATGTTTTTATTAAGTGCATTGCATAGATTCACAGCTTCAGCCCAAAGTCCGCCCAGCCAATTTATTTCTTCCTCCGTAAAATTGGTCACATCCTCTTGGAGGTACTTTTTATATCTGTTGAGTATCGACTCTTTAGATTCTCCTTTTTGACAATTTCCTTTCATCTGTATACACATGTCCACTTTTGTCAAGCGGCTAAATATTTGGTTGGTATTGTCTATCAATACCGATTTCGAAGCATCTAGACTATCGAGAAATTGCACCGTGATGTCTGTTACAGGAGTAGGAGTGGATTGACTTATTTGCTTGGGCTTACAAGCCAAACAACAAAAGGCCATCCCAATTAAAAATATAATTTGCTTAGTGTACTTTTTCATTTTTATTGATTTACTTCTTTCATAGATAGTTGGATCCTCCCTCTATCGATATCCACTTCGAGTACTTTTACTTGGACATGTTGTTCTAAATGTACAACATCGGCTGGATCTTTAACGAATTTATTCGCCAATTGAGAGATGTGGATCATCCCTCCTTTTTTGATTCCTAGATCTACAAATGCGCCAAATTTTGTGATGTTGTTTATAACACCAGGTAAGATCATTCCAATCTCCAAATCCTCAATGCTTTTTATTTTATCGTTAAAGTCGATCTGCTTGGCTTCTCCTCTGGGGTCTAAGCCAGGTCTTTTTAGTTCTTTTTGAATATCTTTCAAGGTGGGAAACCCTGTTTCCTCAGATATAAAAGTACTTAATTTGATGGCGTCTATTTTAGCTTCATTACCTATTAGTTCATCTACTTTACAATTCACAGAATGTGCCATCTCCTTTACTAATGCATAACGTTCAGGGTGTACACCTGTATTATCAAGAAGCTGTTTACTTTGTTTTATGCGAAGAAAACCTGCACATTGTTCGTATGCTTTTTTACCCAATCGTTTCACTTTGTTGAGTTCTGATCGGGATTTGAAAGCGCCATGCTCGTTTCTGTAGCTAATTATATTTTTAGCTAAAGTACTATTGAGGCCTGATACATAACTAAGTAGAGGTTCACTCGCAGTGTTGAGGTTGATACCAACGGCATTCACACAAGACGAAACTACTTGGTCTAAGTTTTCTTTGAGGCGCGTTTGATTTACATCATGCTGGTATTGGCCGACTCCAATGGATTTAGGGTCAATTTTTACCAACTCTGCTAAAGGGTCTAAGAGTCTTCTTGCGATAGATACCGCCCCTCTGACGGTAATGTCTTTATCCGGAAATTCCTCTCTCGCAATTTTAGATGCCGAGTATATTGATGCTCCAGCTTCATTGATAAAGTAAATGTCCAAAGGGTAAGCAAGGTCGATATTTTTGCATAACTGTATGGTTTCGCGTCCAGCTGTTCCATTTCCGATAGCAATAGCTTCTACTTTAAATTTCTCAATCAATTGCGCTAAAGTGTGCTTGGATTCTTCTGCCTTGTTTTGGGGTGGGTGAGGATATATGCTTGTGTTGTGTAACAAAGCCCCGGTTTTATCCAATACAACCAGCTTGCAACCGGTTCTAAATCCTGGATCTAATCCAAGTATAACTTTGCCATAAAGGGGAGCAGCCAATAACAACTGTCTTAAGTTTTTAGCAAAAACTTCTATGGCTACCAAGTCAGCCTTTTCTTTGCTCAAGTTTTTAAACTCGGTCTCTATCGAAGGTTTAAGTAGTCGCTTATAGGCATCTGCAATAGCTAACTTTACCTGTTGAGCAGATTCGCTTCTGTTTTTAATCACTTTCCTCTCTATGGCATCTTGAGCGCGTTCTACTTCTATATCTATACTTACACGCAGTAGTCCTAGTTTTTCGCCTCTTCGAATGGCTAACAGTCTATGAGAAGGACATTTTTGCAAGGGCTGCGAATAGTCAAAGTAATCTTTGTACATTTTGGCTTCCTCTTCCTTACTCTTGATCTTTTTGGAATTGATGCTTGCTTCCTTGGCAAACAATCTTCTTACCATGTCTCTATGCCCGACATCTTCATTAATCAATTCTGCAATGATGTCTCTTGCACCAGCTAAGGCATCCTCGACAGAAGTAAGCTCCTTGCTAAGAAATTTTTTAGCAGAAGTTTGTAGATTGATATTTTGCTGCGCTAAAATTAATTTAGCCAAAGGTTCTAGACCAAGCTTTTTTGCCTTTTCACCTCGTGTTTGTCTTTTCTTTTTATAGGGTAAGTAAATATCTTCTAATTGGGTAGCATCCCAACAATCTTTTATCTGCTGTGCTAGTTTTGGATTGAGTTTGCCTTGTTTAGCGATCGCTTCTCTAATAGTTTCTTTCCTCGAGACTAAGTCATTTAATTTTTTTAGATGTTCTGAAATGTCTGCAATATTCACCTCATCCATAGATCCACTTACTTCCTTTCTATATCTGGCTATGAATGGAATAGTGGCTCCTTCTTCCAATAAATTTATCACAGCTTTAACCCTGTTTTTTTCTAAATGAAGGGTCTTTGCTATCCTTTCGCTGAACTGTGCTATCATGGTTTAAAAGTAGGAAAATATCACTAAAAGAGGCATTTTAGGGTTCCATAAGTTTTAATAGTAGACTCAATCTTAGGGTAGCGGCAAAAAAATTCCGGATCTACCAGGGCGAGCGCCCAGGGCAGAATCCGGATTTACAATCGAGTTTAGCAGAAGCTCTTTATGTGTAGAAATCTACACTGCGGCAAAAATGATAAATGGACTGTTTAGCTCTTTTGGAGTGGTCTTCTCAGATTGAAGGATCCATTAATAAAAACTTTACAACTATTTGTTAACCTAAAATAAAAAATTCTAATCATTCGAAAATTGCATAGGTGTCTCACGCCTAGGCAAATTTGTAATCGGATTTAGAGCTAACAGTCCATTTTTGAAAGTGCTTCCACTTTCAGTCATCTTGCCAATATTCTTTGTGATCAGCAATCAATTTTTTTCTTTTGTCATTCCATTCAGGGTAAAATGGAGAAAGATGGGTAAGTAGTTTTCTCAGGACTAAGTATGTTCCGTCTTCCTATTATAATTAAACGGGACATCATGAAAGTGTTTCCTTCAGTAGGTTTCAAGGGTTTCATTTTTTTTGAAAAAAAATCACTTTTTTATCATTTGCATCATAACTATAAGAAAAACAAGATGTAACAAAATTTAATAATATGTATATGTGCGATAATTTTTATAAATTAATTTTCACTTCTCAAAATAGCTGTAAATTTTTCAACAAAATACGTAATGCGTAAAAACATATAATAAATATACAAATATAAAATACCTACCAAAATCTAGCACCTATTGTAGAATAGCGTTCTTCTGTGGCAAATAAATAAGTGAAGTGGTGAATACCGCCCTAGAATATGTTTAAATGAATTTGGGTAGAAAACATCAAACGAAGGTTACGTTTGATTAGCTCTGAAAGATTTTAGTATTGAGGACTATTTTCTCATTTTTGGCTAAAGTGAATAGCGTCTTTAAGAATAGAGTTGAAAAACTAATTGAAGGTAGTGTATTATATGTAATTGCAATTTTAAGGGAGTAATTAATGCTAAACGTATTCTTGGTCGTCCCACTCCCTTCTCAATTCCTCAAAATCTGGAATATCCAAATCTTCTCTATTGGGTATTTCATCTAAAGAAAGCCCTTCCTTATTGGCTTTGTACCTATCCTTAGAATACATACGTCTCATTTCTTTTTCTATCTCATTCTTTTCCCAGTTTTTAGAATTGAACAAGCCAAAAGTATCAACATACTGATAAGCAACTCCAATTCCCCAGCCTAAAACGGGAAAAATCCACCAATGAAAAGAAGCTCCAGTGGTCATATTTAGTACAAAGAAAAATATAGACATGATTAACCAGCTCGTAAAGTTTCCATAGAAACTCTTCTTTTTCTTGACAATCTTTTTGGCTTCTTTGTAGTATTCTTCCATGTGTTTTATTGTATAAAGTCTTCGTCTTGATGTAGTAGTTGTTCCTCTAATATTAGGCTTTCTTTTGGTAAAATATACGGATGATTGATGCTGTTCTCAGCTATTAAGGAGATACTGCTCTTTTTGAAAATACTGGTAAAATACATGCCTGTCCACAAGGGAAGCAAACTATTAATCATAAAAAGATGTGCAGGTATAAAAAGCATTATTTATCCTTTAAGAGAAAATAATCAAAACAGTAGGGATAAAAACTTAGTTCCCTTCAATTTTTCCGGTAGTGTATTAACGAAAAGATAATAGTATATAATATACTGAAACTAATTTAAGCTCAAACTATCCTATCACAATTGGCTCTATTCAATAAAATTGCTCAAGGACTCTTATTTTTTAATAAATAAAAACTTAGAATCCGTTGATCCACCTTCATTGTAGGTATATCCTAATACATTTAGAGACTTCAAATCCTCAGCTTTTTTGATTCGCTGTCTCACAATCTGTCTAGCCATATCACCTCTTGCTTTTTTAGCGGTAAAAGATATAACCTTGAGCTTGCCATCTCTTTCTTCTCGGAAATCAATATCGAGCACAGGCTTTATGAGCTCCTCCCTTTGTATTGATTTGAAATATTCAACCGATGCTAGGTTGATTAAGTGAGAAGATTTGTTTTCCTTGAGCTCTTTATTGAGTTGGGTTGTTATTTTCTTTCCCCAGAATTCATATAGGTTTTTGCCATGGCCATTTGCAAAGGGGGTTCCCATTTCTAAGCGATAAGGCTGTATAAGATCTAGAGGCTTAATTACTCCATATAGACCACTTAAGATACGCACTGTTTTTTGAGCAAATTTCATATCATGACCATCAAAAGATTGGGCATCTAATCCAATATATACATCTCCCTTGAACATATGGATTGCTTGCTTAGCAGATTCGGTTGTAAACTCTTTTTTAAAATTTTTATATCTACTCAAGTTCAATTCTGCCAGCTTACTGCTGATGTGCATTAGTTTTTCAAATTCGTCTTGTTGCAGACGTTTTAATTTTTTAGCCAACTGAATACTTTCTTTAGCAAAGACCAAATCAGTGTGATTCTTTAACGGACTAGGTTCTTCATTCAAGGTTTTAGCAGGGGAAAGTACAAGGATCATTTTAGATATTTAAGTTTAAATAAATAGTAAAGCTAATGTTTCAAATTCAAATTATTAAGACCAACAATAGTCTTTCTTGTTAAATTTAGATGAAAAATTGAATTTTTTTTCTAAAATGTAGTCACCAAAGTAGTATGTCACTTGACCGATTATATAAAAAATACGACCAGTTATTAATTTGCTTTATAAATATATTTATTTTCAAAATTTTATGATTTTATCTTTATAAACCCTTATATATAAAGGATTTATCCTATATGTTGCACGTTAAATCATTGTTGGAGAAGCAATTTTTTTCTAAACTGGTTACGATTTTATAAGTGAGTTAGTTAAATGAATCAATGTCACGTTATTTTAGTA
>CAYZUW010000261.1:0-6184 GCA_964481325.1 uncultured Saprospiraceae bacterium | reverse complement strand
CCCTTATGTACTTGCAGGTTTCAGATGGTATCGTGCCACTGCGATCCTTATCGCGAAGTTTGTCTCCTTAAGAATATTGATGTATGTTTAAAGTCCGTACTCCTTTGCTTATATGAAAGAAAAAAAGAAGAATAGGATTTTACAAGAATGGGGAAAACCCAAGAATATAGATGTAGAATTCGATCTAATAGCCCAATACGAAAGCTATCAAGATAAAGAAAATAAATGGCAGCTAAGTGAAAAGACTTTAATCGATCTTGATTTTAAAAGCTTCTTTCTATTTGTAGATAGAACAAGCTCAGCCATAGGACAACAATACTTGTACAATCAGTTTTTACAACAGTCTGTAAATAAAGAATATTTGTTAGAGCAAGAAAGCTTAGTTGACTTCTATAGTTCCCATCTTGACAATAAGATCAAAAGTATCATTGATTTAGAAAAATTGTCTAGAGCCAATGATTACTACTTTCCCTATCTGATGTTTTCTGAATTGCCAAAGAAAATGTTCAAGTCATGGCTTATCAATATACTGCAGATTGCAATGCTCATAGGCATTGTTTTTACCTTTAAATTCCCCATTGTATTTGTTGCGGTCGTTCCCCTTTTTGCAATAAATCTATTTTTGCACTATACCCACAAGAATAGAAAACTTTACAGTCTACTTCTCAAGGTTGACGACCCTGTCCAGTGCACTAAGAAAATTACTGCCGCTTAGCAACTTTGAAGGAGATAAGCAAGCTAAATTGTCTTTAGCCATTAAAGACATTGATCAAATTACCTCGCAAGTACTATTTCTAAAAACGGATAACCTTCAGAACAACGAATTTGCTGCATTTTTTTGGTTTATTTTAGAGATATTTAAGATTCTTAGCTTGACTGAGATTACAGTATTTAACAAGCTTGTCAGTAAAATAGAGTCCACAAGACAACAAATCATACAAGTATATAATGCCATAGGAGAAATTGATGTCGCTATCTCAATTAGTTCTTTAAGAGATGGGCTGCGCTATTATTCAATTCCAGAATTCGTAAATAATAAGGAATTAAAGGTGAAATCTTTGTATCATCCATTAGTGCCCAATTGCATACCCAATGATATCGAATTGATAAACAAAAGTTTATTATTGACTGGATCAAATATGGCTGGCAAATCGACTTTTATTAAAACCTTAAATCTGAATGCCTTATGCGCCCAAATATTGAATACCTCCTTTACGGAGCACTATTCTGCGCCTATTTGGCAGCTTGTGACCTCTATGACGATTAAGGATAATTTGGATGAAGGTATGAGTTACTATATGGAAGAGGTTAGTTCTATCGGAGAGTTGATCACTAGTTCAGAAGAAAAGGATAGGACATATCTTTTTACGATTGATGAGATATTTAAAGGGACGAATACTATCGAACGAATCAGTACTGCAAAAGCCATCTTAGAATACTTAAATAAGAATAATCACATGGTACTAGTGTCTACGCATGATATAGAATTAACAAAATTATTGCAGAAAGGATTTGATTTATACTTTTTCCAGGAAAGTATTGCATACAAAACACTGGCATTCGACTACAAGATTAAGAAAGGTGCGATAGAAAGAAGTAATGCTATCAATATTTTGGAAATAGTAGGCTACCCAAAAACGATTACAGATGAGGCAAAGAGATTAGCCATAGAAATAAAAAATGAGAAAACGGGCTAAGCGACATTGGAACAGGATAGCTACTACCGCCTAAAATGGAATTAGTTAAATTTTCTAGTATTTTGACCATTGTAAGATGGCCATGATAAGGAATATTCATTACTTCAAGATAACTTATCCTATACATTGTAATGTACAAGTATCAGAACTAAATTTTTAACGAATTTTGCCAACCCTTCCCGTATTTTTTTGTTGTAAACTTCATTCATAAGGGATGGTGTTTAATTCGGGCGCAATTCTTATTTTTTGTATGACTTATTTTAAAGAAATCTTAAAGAATTTTTGTTGAACAAACACAACGTAGATTCGAAAAAATAGGATTTACTTATTAGTTAAAAAACAATTTATAAATGATTGATTGCACGTTGAAGAGAATAGTTTTTTTCCTTTCTTTCTGTGTTTTGAGTATTTCGGCTTTTTCACAAGAAGAAGCTGAAAAGGAGGGAGAGTTCAGCCATCATTGCTTAAATGAAGAGAGATCACTCACCATTGGTTTAGCAGGTATCTATTCTAATGAACTAGAATCAATAGGGATACATGGTCGAATGTATTACAATATTGGAGAGTCTATATGCTTTGGCCCCGAGTATTCTTTTATCAAAACAGAAGAAATAGAAATCGTTGATTTTGATTTTGTTGGACACTACATTTTTGAAACCCCTTGGGTGGGAATTTACCCTCTAGTAGGTGTCAATTACAGCGTAGAGGAAGAGCTAGAACACGATGAAACAATTGCAGAAGTAGGTTTGGTTTTTGGAGCAGGGATACATAGAAATTTTAAAAACTTCACTGGTTTCATTGAGTATTCAAGAGTAGAGTACGGGATAGAAGATCAATTTATTACCTTTGGTCTTATGTATAATTTCAAATAAAGGCAATTTATTTACAGCCTACCTATTACAATTTCAGATTTATTTATATCATTGAAGTTAACACCTTAACAAGGGTGTTCCGAAATCGGGGTTGTGGCAATCCAATTGTCACTATTTTATTTTCTAAGGAGTAAAACATAAAAAGGTGAGCGGCAAAATAAAATGGCATAAAGTTCTTGAAAACAAAAAAGAACTGCAAGAGGGGAGAGTAATGACCGTTACAGCAGGGCACAAAGACTTGTGCCTTACTCATTTCCAGGGCGAATTCACTGCCTTAGATAACAAATGCCCACATCAAGGTGGTCCGCTAGGAGAGGGATCTATTGAAAATGGGCAACTACGCTGTCCTTGGCATGGATGGGACTTTTGCCCACACGGAGGAGATTCAACTGACTTTGATGACGGTCTAGAGACTTTCCAACTCAAAATAGAAGGTGAATCCATATTAGTAGGTCTTGAAGAAGAACCAGCCCATGAAGATACGATTACAGATGTAATGGCCGAAACCATGGTAAATTGGGGAGTAGACCGAGTTTTCGGTATGGTAGGACACTCTAATTTAGGTCTGGCAGATGCATTCAGAAGACAAGAAGTAAAAGGCAATCTAAAATTCATAGGGGTTCGCCATGAGGGGGCAGCCTCATTTGCGGCATCCGCCTATGGAAAGCTTACTGGAAGACCAGCCGCTTGTTTTGCTATTGCAGGACCAGGAAGCACCAATATGTTTACTGGATTATGGGATGCAAAAGTAGATCGAGCCCCCATTTTAGCGCTTACTGGTCAAGTAGCTACGCAAGTAGTAGGAACAGGTAATTTTCAAGAAGTTGATTTGGTGAGTGCTTTTCAATCCGTATCAGAGTTTAATCAAAGGGTTGAGCATCAGAGCAAACACGCAGAACTAATGTCATTAGCGATTAAGCACGCTATACTAAAACGAGATGTGTCTCACCTCACTTTCCCAGACCAGGTCCAAGTTTTAAAGGCGAATGATGCAATTGCTCAAGTACCAGATGGAAGAATTACTTCACTAAATATTGCACCTCCGCAAGAACAATTGGAGGCTGCACTCGATAAAATAAAACAAGCAAAAAGACCCGCAATAGTCGTAGGGCATGGTGCAAAATTTAACATGGAGGAAATTATCGCCTTAGCAGAAAAGCTAAACTGCGCGGTAATGACAACGTTTAAAGCAAAAGGTCAAATTTCGGATACACACCCTCTTGGTTGTGGGGTCTTAGGACGTAGTGGGACACCGATTGCTTCCTACTTTATGAATGAAGCGGATTTGCTTATAGTTATAGGAGCTTCTTTTTCAAATCATACGGGTATCACCGCAAAGAAGACTATCATTCAAATTGATTTTGATCCATTAGCAATAGCTAAATTTCATAAAATTGATGTACCAGTTTATGGCGAAATCTCTAGAACGGTAGGTTTAATTGATGCTTCATCTGAAAAATTAAAAGAGAACAAAATTAATCAAGCGGATGAAATTGCAAGTCGTTGGAAAATCTGGCGGGATGAAAAACAAAAACGCCTAACTGAAAATCGAGGAAAGGGAATCAGCTCAATTGCTGTGTTTGATACACTTACCCAATTGGCACCGGAGAATGCAGTGATGTGTGTGGATGTAGGAAATAATGCCTACTCCTTTGGACGATATTTTGAGTCCCAAAAACATAGTTTTTTAATGTCTGGTTATTTAGGGTCCATTGGTTTCGCACTTCCTGCAGCTATTGGAGCTTGGGCAGCGGTAGGCAATGATAGGCCTGTAATTGCTGTTGCTGGAGATGGTGGTCTCTGTCAATATTTGGCAGAATTTACTACTTTAGTTAAGTACAACATGCCTATCAAGCTAATTGTATTAAACAATAATGAATTAGGGAAAATTACAAAAGAACAGAGAGCTGGAGGCTGGGATAAATGGGCAACAGATCTTGTGAACCCAAATTTTGCAGCTTACGCTAATAGTTGTGGAGGAGTGGGTATTGAAGTCACGCAAGAAGCAGATTTACAAACAGCGATGCAGCAACTATTTGATAATGATGGTCCTGGGCTCTTAGAGGTAAAGACGGATGTGAAGTTGATTTAGAATGATAGAATAATTAAGGTGAAAGGAATACTACCATTTGGGATTAATATTTTTTTGGAAAAACAGTTTAAATTAATCGAGTATTGTATCTTAGATCTACAATATCAGTTAAATTTAGCATATATAACTACATTTGATAAATACGATTGACACACTAAAATAAAAAAATGTCAGATAAGAAAATTGACAAAGCCTTGATGGCCGAAATGAAAATAGATAAAGAGGCTCTAAAAAAGCTCAAGAAAAAACTTCAGAAAGTAGAGGGGATGCCAGAGCGAGGGATAGAAACATGGTTTCGCCTTGCTTCCAAAAATCTATATGCTCGAAGGCAAATAGTCGATACAAAATCAAATATCCTCGTTACAGTAAACTCAATTATCATATCAGTTATTTTGGGTTCTCTGTATACCCGTCTGGATGAGAATCCACACCTTGTATGGGCAATTACTCCTATGATAATAACGAATATCCTTTCCATGGCTTTTGCCATTTTTGCTACCAGACCTAAAATGGGAAAAGGGACATTTTCTAATGAAGAAGTCCAAGATGGAAATGTTAGTCTCATGACTTTCGATGATTTTTATAGGATGCCAGAAGGGGAATATGAGCAAGCCATTGAAAAAATCATGTCTGACAGGAAATTTTTATACAAAACTATAAAAAAAGATATTTTCCATTTGGGTCTAGAATTGAGCAAGCGATATAGAAATATCCGAATCTCTTATGATATATTTTTGGTTGGCTTGATTGTTTCCGTATGGATGTTTGCGACTTGTTATATAGTTTTTTAAGCCACTCATTTAATGAATTACAAAATAGCTTTTGTAATTAAGAATGAATTGTTATTAAATTCTAGTACACGAATAGTTTTTGCCACCTGCGACACTTGTTTGGAATTCGATATTGAATCAACAAATAAATAATAAAAGGCAAATTAAGGTTGAATGCTGTCATTGATTGCACTAATGATAAATTCTATTTTTTGTTCAATATTACAGCCCGAGCATATTTTAAATAAATAAAACATGGATGAACTATTTGAAACCTGTGGTTACATTGCAAGTTTTTTCGGAACATTCATTGAGGGTGAAATTTTCTTGCTGACCTCTGTGATAAGCTCTAAATTGGGTTATATTAATTTTTTTGGGGGACTCATGGCAGCATTTGGGGGTGCATTTTTAAGGGACTCAATGCAGTTTCTTTTGGCCAAAAAGTATGGAACCAAACTTTTGAAATACAAACCTAAGTTGCAAACTAAGCTAGATAGCACTTCTGTTTGGTTTGAAAAACGTCCATTCTTTTACTTGACTTTTTACCGTCTAATGTATGGTTTTGGTACGCCGATTCTGATCCTTTCAGGATTGAAAGATATTTCTATCGGAAGATTTGTACTTCATAGTGCTATTGGTATTGGTATTTGGGTTTCCTTGCTTGGAGGATTGGGTTACTTCTGTGCTGATTTGATGATTGAAAACCTAAACTTTATATCGGAACACTCTATTGAATTTATCGTTGTATTAGCT
>CAYZUW010000260.1:0-6188 GCA_964481325.1 uncultured Saprospiraceae bacterium | reverse complement strand
GCTTTGATTTACTTAGCTTGTTGCATTTTTTAAAGCAAAATCTTCTTCAGACACTTCATAAGAAATATCAAGAAAATTAGCTAATATTTTTTTTCCAAATGCGGTCATGATGGATTCAGGATGGTATTGTACTCCGTACACTGGCCAATCTTTATGTTGTATAGCCATCACCTCGCCTTTATCGTCTATGCCAGTTACTTCTAAGGCATCTGGTATTTTGTTTAATTCAGCAGTCCATGAATGATATCGACCAGCGATATAGGTATCTGGAATATCTTTAAATAGTACAGATTCATTTTCAGTTTTATGAATCTGGGTAGCTACACCATGACACACTTTTTCCATATTATGAATTCGCCCTCCGAAACATTCAACTATCGCTTGATGCCCTAAACAGACACCCAGGATTTTTTTACTAGAAGAATACTTCCTTATGAGGGCATTCATTATTCCTGCCTCGTTTGGCAGTCCAGGTCCTGGAGATAAAATGATAATATCAAAATTATCAATTTCCTTCAGACTTAACTGATCATTTTTCACTACTTCTACTTTATCCATCGTCAATTCTTCCAAATACTGAACTAGGTTGTACGTGAAAGAATCATAATTGTCCAGTAATAATAGTTTGTTCATTTATTCAACATTATGCATATTCGACAATTTATCTTTGTCACAATGCTTTGGTAATATATTGTTTTGCAAATACCATGCGCAAATGAAAAAGATTATAATAATTCAGGAAGGCATGTATTACGTTTAGATCTAATAAGCCAAGCAATTCAGGCTAATGACTTAGGAACAACAAGCTCATAAATCATTTCTTTTAATAATTGTCCTCCATCCATGCTCGCATTATTGACGCCTTTAGACTTCAGATCGAATTTTGAAATGATTGCTATTGCATTCTCTATTTCTTCTCTTGTGTAACTACTGAGTGCCTTGCGGTAGTTACGAACAAAAAATCTTGCGGAGTATTCATTCCTAGGTGAAAATCCAAGGCTCTTAGCAAGAGATGTATCGTCTTGATTTCTATATGATATGGCCAAGTATAGCTTGGAAAAGAAGCTAAAAGTTTGAGCGATGACAACAACAATCGGGTTTTTCTTCGGGTTATCTGCAAAGTAGTTAATGATTTGCTGCGCTTTGAACATATCTCTTGATGCCATGGCGTCTTGTAATTCGAACACATTATACTTTTTACTTATCCCAATATGCTTCTCTATTATCTTACTATCAATTATAGATCCTTTGGGAATCAAAATGAACAATTTGTCTAATTCATTAGCAATTTTAGCCAATTCTGCACCAAGGTGATCAGCAATCAAAAGGGTACTCTGGTCGTCGATATCATATCCTTTATCAGACACGTAACTAGAAATCCACTTTGGTATTTCATTGTCATAAAGCTTCTTTGATAGATAAATTTCTCCTTTCTGCTTGATAGCTTTGCCTATAGCCTTGCGCATATCTATGGTGCCCTGTTTGTATTGAATTACAAAGACCGTACTAGGCACCGGATTATTTAGATAAGATTTCAAGTCATTAAGTGACTTCATATCTTGCGCTTCTTTTAAGATAATCAATTGGAATGGAGACATCATAGGGTATCGCATACAGGAATCTATAACTTGCTTGGCGGTAGCATCTTTCCCATACCATATGGTCATATTGAAGGATTTCTCGCTATCTGAGAGGACTTTATTCTCAAAAGTTTGAGTGAGAATATCAATATTATAGTCCTCCTCCCCATGCAAAAGATAGACTGGTTTGTACTTCTTGTCTTTTATCTGTTTTAATATGTCTGTCTTCAGCTTCATTAATAAATTGATTTTTTTATCCTTATCACACAACAAAATAAATATTTTATTACACTATGTGTAAACAATTCACTGTTAATTTTATGCGCCACTAACATATTGAATATGAGTACATTACAAGGCGACCAGTACGAATTTTGGAGTAGTTTTTGCTTTTATTGTCTCGAGTAATAATATACATCCAATAAATGAATCTAACTAGACAGTATATACTAATGCTGACTATCGTATTTTTCAATACAATAGCCTTTGGTCAAATAGCCGAAGAGTCTAGACATTTCAATACGTGGTTTTCTCTTAAAGCCAAGATAGATTTAAGTGATCGCTTCTACGTCAATTCCCAAATTTCTTTAAGAAGATACGATATATTGAAATCTTGGCATAAGATAATCCTAAGAGCAAGAGGATTGTATAAGATAAACGATTTCTTAGTAGCAGGTTTAGGATATACGTACTCTAGGAATTTTGTGCCCGATCAACCTGAAAATCTTATTTCTGTACCGCGTAGTGTTATTTTTTCTGAATTAGGTTTTACGAACAAGTTTGATGATCTAAAACTAACCAATAGATTTAGGCTGGAGCATCGTTTTACTGGAAATCTAGTAGTCCCGGAGGACATAAATACAAAGGCCTTTATTGATGGGACCAAATTTAGTAATCGTTTGAGATATAGAGTAAGTTTTAAATATCCCTTAATAAAATTGGATGGCGAAATTAAACTATACGGCGCTGGCTTTTACGAATTGTTTTTAAGAATGGACGCCAATCTTAAAATTCTTAATATAAGCGGTAATATCTTTAAGATAGTGGCAGGATATCAACTCAATGATTTAGTAACCCTTGAAGGTGGATTCAGAAGAACAATAAGACATAATAAAACCTATGTTCTAAAAGAAACCAATACTATTCTAGATATGTCTATTAAGTATAGGTTTGATTTCAAAGATAAATTTTCAGATCATGTAATACCTGTCTTCCACAATCTTTTTCAGGAAGAACGGAACACAGAAAACAAATAATAAACCCAACTACGGTTTTTGCCTGTAAAATCTTATACCATATCCTCTTCTCGTCTTTTTATTCCTTAATTGTAATACATAGTAGGTTATTTGACAGCATAAAATAAACTACATGGATTATTGGTTATAGAATAATGAGTAAGTTATTAAAATCCGTGTTAATCATATTTTTTCCACTACTTTCTATGGGGCAAGAAATTGATTCAACTCTACTAAATTCAATAGCTGAAAAATTTAAAAATGGCAACTCTATTAACATAGAATTTCGTTTTTATTCCCATCACCAATTTAGGGACTTAATAAATATCAGAAATTTACAAACTATAATACAATATTTAAAAAATAACGAAAAATGCAAAATTGAATTGAGATGTCACTCCGATTGCAGAGGTAGCCATGATTACAATTTGAGATTAATTCAGATGAAATCAGAGCGAATTAAAGCATGGATTGTAGACAGAGGAATAAATAAAGAGAGGATAAAGGCAAAAGGAAAAGGAAGAGGTTTTCCACTGAAATTATGCAAACAATGTAATTGTGAAGATGAAATACATAGCTCAAATAGAAGAATTGAAATTGTGAAAATTGCATAAAAAATCTTAATTCGTAAAATATAGAAATTATGGAATTTTCATTCTAAATATACAATCCATATAAAAGCTAGTTATTTTTTAGACTTGCTTTTTTTCTTTCGAATTTCTTTATAGTACTTTTTATCTTCTTTAAATTGATCTAAGATGTCTCTTTGTTTGTAGTATTTACGCTTTCTTAGCCTCAATTTGGATGTGATGTCTCCATTTGAATCGGCAAATATTTCAATATATATTTTATTTTTAGTAGCGGCATAACCCATCTTCTCGGGGACATCTTTATCTAGGTTTAAATTTTTTAAATTAGCCAATGGAATAGATAACCATAAATTTGTTCCATCAACATTATCTAAATGTCCTTCCGCAAATAATTCAATACTGTTTGATTGAATCTCCATTAGCGGAACATCTATTCTTGTCCCAGACATGGTTAAAGTATCAAGTATAGGCGCAAATCTAATATCCTTAAAGAATCTACTAAGAAATAACTTATCGGCTATTTTTTCTATTGGTTCTAATCCTGCAATCTCTAGATTCTTAAATTCAAAACTAAGGGATGCATCTGTACTTTCAGGAATAAGATTTAAATCCAATAGCCGACCTCTAAATTTGAGTTCAAAATCCAATGCACCTATAATTTTTTCTGCTTCCCTAAGGGGTGAGCTTCCAAAGTAATCTGTACTTACTAATAGCTTTTGTATGTCAATATCTTGTGTTCTAATGTTTGTAAAGAAAATTTCTTCATCTGAATCATCAATACAAATTTCCCCATCCAATTCGAAAGACCCACCAGAGAATCCAAAAGTAGTTTCTTCTAATACAAAGTGTATAGAATCACGAATTCGACATGCCGTATCAAAATCAAATAAAGAGTATTTGTCATTTATCACAAGGGTATCTATTTTGACATCTAAGGTAGGGTTAAGGTGATTTAGCAGTCCTGAAAGTAAAGTTTTAAATTTATCATCTAGAGTGCTCATATCTTCTGCTCTCTTAACTTTTCTTTTAGTTGCATTATCAATTGGCGATTCAAATATGTGTTGCGCATGTTCCATGTTCAGTAGAGGACTGTAAATGGAGGCATGAGTAGAAAGTCTTTTATTAGTGTTAGCGAATATGAGCTCTGTAATGTTATTTATACCGCCAGTAATATCAATTTCTCTATCTAAAAGCTCTGAAGAAATTTGTAAACTTAGTTGTGCAGTATCCTGATCAATCTTAAGTTCAAGGTCATCTAGAGGAAACGTAATATCAGCTTGTTTATAAAATACTGCGCCGTCTTTGATAGAAAAATCTATTTCCGAGTTTTCAATATGATGCGCCATTGTTGACAATTCTCCTTGATAATTAATATTGACTTTGAAATTTCCATTCTCTTGGAAAAAGAAATTATCATTTTTAAAAAAAGCGTTAAACAAATGCGGGCTTCCTTCTAATTGTACATCATAATCAGAATGCCCACTTTTGATATCTGGCTTAAATCGTATAATGCCCTTTAAGTGTTCGTAATGCGGGCTACTATATGTTATGATGCCTTCTGCACTATTGGGAAGCAACCCGTTTACATCATCTATAATCCCCCTCATATCTATATCGACATTGAAATCATCTGGTAGGTTTTGACTTTTTAAAATTTCATTCCCAAAATAATCGAATCTAGGAAGTATTTCTTTGACGTTAATATTTTTACCTGAAAACTGAATATCAAAATGTGTTTCATGAGGATGTGAGATATCCATTGCAATTCCAAAATTAACTTTCCCTTGTTCTAAGTCGAATTCTGTTTCGTCTAAGGTTATATTATTTTCGTCTATAAAGTGTAATCCTGTATTGAAGTTAAATAAATTTAATTTATCATAGTACTCAAAGGTATCAATACCAACTTGCGCTGTGGGCTGGAATTTATTATACAGTCCAGACAATGTTTCTTTCATCGACTTTTTACTTGCCTTCTCGGTCTTTCGAATGAGTCCAAGCTTGCCATTACTAAAAACACTTACAATATCTTCCCAACCTAACTTTTGTGAAGCAAGATGAATCTGACTACTTGCCCTTTCTTCGGTCAGGGCAACCAATAAGGCTCTAAGATTTTTTAAGCCGCCGTCAAGATTAAAGTCATAAGAATGAAGTAAGGTACTAGATAGAATAGAAAATTTCGCGTCCTCAGATGTCTTTTCAAGTTCTAGCCATTTTATTGGAATAGAAACATCAGCGGGTTGATAGTGCAAGAGTAAATCCTTTAAGTATAGCTGTGCAGAGCTTGCCAAGAGTAGATTATCAAAATTACTTAATGGTCCATG
Source organism: uncultured Saprospiraceae bacterium (assembly GCA_964481325.1). Lineage (GTDB taxonomy): Bacteria > Bacteroidota > Bacteroidia > Chitinophagales > Saprospiraceae > JALZVN01. Next base: position 462 of record CAYZUW010000260.1, on the reverse strand, counting down.
AATGTTGGCATCTAAGACAAATTTTCCATTTTCAAAAAAGAATTTATCACTCTTATACCAATTGCTAATATCTTTGGCAGATCCACTTACATGCATGTCCGTTTTTATAGATGCTTTTGTTATTGGATTTGATTTAATAAGAAGCTCGTTTGCCATCAATTCAAATGTTTCATATTTTGCTGTAAGATCTTGTAAGTCAATCCTAATATTTCCTCTGGCTTCAGAAAGAGGAATCGGAGTATATCGTTTCCTATTAATAAATCGGCCTTTTAAAGTGACGTCATGAAAAGGAACGTTTTGAACGGAAATGTTATGGTCAGACAATTCAAATGCAACATCTACTCTTGCTGGCCAGCCTTTCTTTAATATAATTTCGCCTTTGGTATAAAAAGGTTCGTGAATCTGATAGGGTTGTACAAGATTCTCAATAGTTGGAGGAAGTAAAACTAAAATATCTTTAAG
>CAYZUW010000259.1:5127-6225 GCA_964481325.1 uncultured Saprospiraceae bacterium | reverse complement strand
TTTACAAACTCTCCATTGATCCTCATATCTATACCAGCCACATGGCCTAAGGCATCATTTTCACCACTATATCTTATGCGTACATTGTCAATATCGTAGGACACCACATCCCACAACTGCTTATAAAATGCTTCTGCAATAAATCTAAAAGGCTTCTCAATTTTTCCTAAATAGAAATCATATGTAAGACCTGCCACTATATGGGCAGATTTTTGAGCTCTTAAATTCTCATTTATGGTGCCATCAGGTCTTCGAAGTTCTCTATAAAAGGGAGGTTGAGCGTACAATCCTGCAGAAAATTTATAGGATATTTCTCTTAAAGTGTTTAGTGGTTTGTACAAAAATTGAGCTCTTGGTGAAACCGTTATTTCTTTATTTAAATCCCAATAATTTGCTCTAACCCCTACTGTCAACTGCCATTCATGTAAATCATTTATTTTACTTGAAAAAGTTTCTTGCGCAAATGCAGATATTCTATTTGAGTTAAGAACGTTTTCAGATTTAAGTACTTCACTCAAAAGTACTTGATCAGGATTCACGGGTAGAGAAAATCCTGCAGAGTCAATTCTCTCCCATTCATTTATTTCATCAAATATATTTTCATTTTGATACTTCACTCCCCATTGTACAAAATGGTTGATTTCTTTATTATCCTCTGTATCTTGTTTAATTTCTATACCTCCTTTATGCTCGGCATTAAACACATTTAGAAAAAGATAATTTCTAGCAAACTGATGTTGAGTGCCTGTACCCAATAGATTAACAACCTCCCCTGCATCATCACTACCTAAACTAGTATCAATTTCTCCAAGCTGATAATTCCCAATTATATCAATAGATTCTACCTCACTAGATCTAAAATTGCTTGTTAAAAATTTGAGATATAATGGATTTTTCTCTCTATCAGGTATATAGGTGAGTGATAATCCGCCCATTCCATTGGTAAATTCATCTCTCTCTTCGCCTTCAAATTCGGTGGTTAATTGTACACCGAAATTGATAACCCCGAGGGCTGTCGTTCTTGATTCGGGTATAAAATTAAATATACTTTGATTGAAATTTCCAAGCCTACCATAAATATAGGCAAACATTAGGGCA
>CAYZUW010000259.1:0-5117 GCA_964481325.1 uncultured Saprospiraceae bacterium | reverse complement strand
GATCAAAAGTGAAATATCCATGAATATCCGCAAAATTTGGCGTGTATTCTCCTTCCGTGTCTAATGTTCCAAGTAGGTATCTTGTGGTCTTATATCTAGCCCCGACGAGGTATCTAAATTTCCTATATGTACTATCTAGATCTGCACTTCCTTCGATATGAAAAGATCCTCCAAGGAAACTTGCTCCTACGCTAGCCGCCAATGTATCAGGTCTTTTATAGCTCACATCAAGCACAGAAGACAACTTGTCTCCATATTTGGCTTGAAAACCGCCCGAAGAAAAGCTCAAATTACGCACCAAATCAATATTGGGAAAAGTAAGCCCTTCTTGTTGTCCTGAGCGAATCAATTGTGGTCTATATATTTCAAAGTCATTGACGTAGACGAGATTTTCATCGTAATTTCCTCCTCTCACATTATACTGAGAACTCAATTCACCTCCTGTACCAGAGTTTACTCCTAATGCAATACTAGGCAAAACGCTTTCTAGATTGCCCGTAGTGGAGGGTAATTTTTTTAGCTCTATTACTTCTTCGTTAATGGATTCCACATCTCGTAAGCGTGTTTCGGTTACCACTACTTCTATATCCATCGATTCTGGGGCCATACCAATGTCCAAATTGCGCTTCTCATTTGCTCGGAACTTTTTCATTTCCTTTTCAAAATCTTTAAAGCCAATCCTACTAACTATAATGGTATACTTTTTATCGGTAGGTACATTTATTCTATAATAACCACTATGATCCGTCTCTACAGCTATGTTTGTATTTTTCAAATACATCGTAGCAAACTCTATCCCATCCTTTGTATCTGCATCTGTAATCCTACCACCCAAAAATCCTTCTTGAGCAGAAACAGTGATAGTTAAAAATGATGCAAATAGAAAAAGTAAATATCTAAATCTCATGTAGTACTAATATAGTGTATTATACGGTGACAGAACGTCATATTACTGATAATGGTATGCTTTAAAGGACATTAGACCATAAAGATGTCTTTTCCTATACTTTTAAGTTTCTTAATAGTCTCTTTTGGATCATCTGCTTTAAATACTGCAGAGCCTGCTACAAGGACATCAGCGCCAGCTTGCAATAGTTTTTCAGCATTTTGCAAGCCTACTCCCCCATCTATTTCTATCATAGTAGGCGCATTTCTAGTTTCTATCAAAGCCTTCAGTTTCTTGGTTTTAGGTATGGTATTATATATAAATTTTTGCCCTCCGAACCCTGGATTCACAGACATCAAGCATACCAAATCAAGATTTTCGATAACATCAGCTAGTGAGTCGACATTGGTATGTGGATTTAGAGCCACACCTGCCTTCATCCCTAACTCTTTGATTTGCTGAACAGTACGATGCAAATGAGGGCAAGCTTCAATATGTACAGTTAGAATTTCAGCACCAGCTTCTTTAAATTCTTTTAGATATCGGTCAGGAGCATCTATCATTAAGTGCACATCCAACGGAAGTTTACTCACCTTCTTTATTGCCTTCACTACAGGAAATCCAAATGAAATATTCGGTACAAAGCTACCATCCATAACGTCTACATGAACCCAATCTGCTTGAGAGGTATTAAGCATTTTTACTTCTTCGTTTATCTTTCCAAAGTCAGCAGCTAATATAGAGGGCGCAATTAAATGTTTCATGAACTTGATTCCGTTAGTAATGAGGTAATTTGATTTGCCTCAAAAGTATCCATTCTTTTGAACTTCATCATTATTTGTATGACGGCGATTACGTCTTTTTCGCAATATATGGCTATACGCTCTATATCCTTGTCTTCCCAGAAAACTCGACCAACTTCAGAGCCATCGATATCGTCCTTCGGCGTAGGTATCCCAAAAATTGCAGTGAGTAATTTTAGCGAAGAATAATGTTTATAATCTCCAAATTTCCATAGATCCATGGTGTCCAAGAGATACTTGGTCTCCCATGGTTTTTTGCCGTGCAATTGCAATAAGGCTGGCAACTTAATTCCTTGTACTACCATCCTTCGACAGATATAGGGAATATCAAATTCTCTAAGGTTATGACCACATACAAAGTGCTTATTAACATCATTAAAATATTGCTCTATCAACTCGGCAAACTCTTCTAATAGTTTTTTTTCATCAAAACCATAAAATGATTTCAACCTTACTCGCATAGCGCCTTTTTCTTCATTTATTATCAGTCCTACAGAGATGCAGACGATCTTTCCAAACTCAGAATAAATAGCAGCCCTATCTTGATAGAAGGTTTTCAACTCCTCTGTTTCAATTTCGTCTATTGGTATTTTTAATAATTGAGCAGTCTTTAAGCGCCACAAATATTGCAGTTCTTCTCTCAAGTCTTCAAAACGATGGGTTCCAGAAACCGTTTCTACGTCCAGAAAGAGAACATTATTAAGAGGAAGTTTGTCAATCATATGATAATGAGCTATTTACAATTGTATATTTTTTATATTTTTACTCATAAATTGTCTGTAAAAACACAACAATTGCTTAATTTTGGCAATATTACAAACACAATTTACGTATATACTTTCATAATAATTAACTTCTTAAATTTCTAGTTATGAGTACAAATGAAGAATCAATGCAAAAGAAGATAACCGCAATGGGGATTATCATTGCTCTACTTGTAGGTGTAATAGCAATTCTAATAGTCAACAGAAATTCGCAGTCTACCATAATTTCAGAACAAAGCATAGAACTTGAGGAAGCTGAAATCCTGAAAGAAGATTTACAGACACAGTATGAAGAAGTAATGAATTCACTGGATGAGCAGAAAGGAGAAAATGAAGAGTTAAACGCCATGATTGAAAATCAAAAGGCTGATTTAGAATCTAGGAAATCAGAAATCTCTAAACTAATCAACAGTGGAAAAGCTACCAGAAGAGAACTTTCTCAAGCCCGTTTAGACATTGATAATTTCCAATCCCAATTGGGCAGGTATCTTGCTGAACTAGATGCTGTAAAACAACAAAATCAAATACTTACTAAAGAGAAAATACAGCTTTCTGAAGAGAAAAAAGTCTTACAAACTAATATAGAATCAGAACGAGTGAACGTAGAAAATCTAAACGCCGAAAAAGCAGTTTTGGTAGGTCTAAAGGAAAACTTGGAAGAGAAGAATTCTATGCTAAATAAAAAAGTAAACTATGGTTCAGTAGTAAGAGTTACCGATGTAAGTGGCGTAGGCCTCAAGACTAGAAACAGTGGCAAAACTGTTGAAAAGAAATATGCTAAGAATACAGAAAAAGTACAGGTTTGTTTTAATACCACTGAGAACGAATTGGCTAACCTTGGTAATGAACAATTTTTAATCAGAATTATCAATCCTATTGGGGAGACTATGGCGATAGAAGAGTTAGGTTCAGGCGTATTTACTAGTAGTAAAAGCAAAGAACAAGTAAGATATACACAGAAGACTGATATCGAATATGAGTCAAGTATAGAAAACGTTTGTATCAATTGGGAGCCCAATAGTTCGTTTACATCTGGTATGTATAAAATAGAAATATTCAATAAAGGCTTCTTGGCAGGTACAGGATCCTTTCATTTGAAATAGGCGTCCAATTCGATAACTTTTGGAATCCTGAAATATCTCTTTTAGATGAGAATTTTCAGAATTCAATTGTTTACTGAGTGGATTCATAATTCACTCTTAGAGGCAGTATCATTTTTATGACATTGCCTCTTTTTTATTGAAAATCAGCTAATTATCTACAAATTTTGAGTATAACCTTAGCATCAAATACTTTATCTTTGAACTAATATGTTTTAGCAATAGTTTTAATTATATGGACAAGGAAAAAGAACTTGAATTTATAAATCCCATTGATAAGGATAAGGTAGCAGAAAATCCACATCTACTACCCTATGCTCATACTGTAGGAGGCTCTATCATAAAGCCAATTGATAAAGGTAGAGTCAAGGGGCTTTCATTAGACGCTATGTATGAACAAACTAATGTGCACCTTACCCAGATAAGAAAACAAGTAGAAACACTCATTCAGCAGGCACAAGAAGTGCATGATCGAGTAGAAATTTCTGAAAAGATATATCTCGCCGATATGGGCTTCAAACCACTTATTGGGAGCAGTTATTTTTTGTATCAAAAGAAAGATGAATCATACGTTTTATCTATGATCAGTGAAGATGAATGGGGGGACAATCCACCCTATGAATTTATCTCTAAAGTAAAACTTCTTTCCGACCACACATGGGAAATACTTGACTCTAATCTATGAATGGTTCTGTAATTTTTTGGAAGTTACAAATCAATCACTGGTAAATTGCTGATTGTCAAGTGATTATATAGATGGCGTTAATAGTAAAATATTCAGGTTGTTAGCGATTTAAAATTTAATTCCGAACTATTAATTTATGAGAATTTTAATGCTTTTTTTCGCTTTTATTCCTTTAAGTCTTTCTGCACAAATCGTAGAATGGGCAGTGGAAAAAGATTATAATTTCGGCACTTTAGTTCAAGGCCATCCAGAGGAGGTTGACTTTACATTCAGAAATATCACTTCTGATACTTTGATCATCGACAATGTACGAAGTACTTGTGGCTGCACAGCCCCTTATTGGGATTACACACCAATTTTACCTGATAGTACCTCCACGATTACCATCAAGTATGACGCTTACAAGGAAGGCTATTTTTATAAAAAAGTAAAAGTGTTTTTCAATAAGCAACGCAAAGCAGAATTACTCAGCATTGCTGGAGAAGTACGACCATCAGGTAGACCTTAAAGATTTTTTTTGGGTATGCCCCTCCTCGTGAAGCTATCCCGCCAACCTCTACAAGCACTCCCGTCGGGCTTTCCATGGGTCCACTTCGTTTCCGTACCCCCAAATCCCTTCTCACCACAGTGCCCTATTTGGGTGCACACCTCCTATCGTCGGTCCATTCCTATCCCTCATACGATTTTAGTTTTAGGATTCACCTTATTATTATAGCATATCTTTTGACAAGCGCTGTGCAGAAGTAGTGCTATCGAAGGTATTCGATAGTGCTAGACCGTTGGGCCGAGCGAGTAGCACGCTTCGGAACATAGCGAACGCCATAGCAAGTAGCAAGCTTTTTCGCGCAGGTAAATGCTCTGGGGGATGGCCCCAAATTG
>CAYZUW010000258.1:0-6260 GCA_964481325.1 uncultured Saprospiraceae bacterium | reverse complement strand
TTTCCGATTCACAAATCATTTGATAATGTGATCGGGATAGATTTTCTTCAATCTATCCCTTTTTACACTCACCACCCCAAATCATTTTTAATGGAAAAAGAATTAGTCCACTAGCTTATTTTGTAAAAAAAGTACATATTCAGGTGAATTGAACAATGTTTTTATAATTTTGGTGGGCAATCAAACACAAAAACTTTTCAAACAAAAATCTAAGCAAAAACACTAATTCAATTTTGAAAAAGTTTTACAACGGTTTACTTATTTTCTTTTCTATTTTTTGGGTAAGCTTCGTATTACTCGATTATCTGCAAAAGCATCAGCATTACGCAGCAAATATTGAATTCTCTCAATTTTTGGGTTTATTCTGGATTGTATTTTTCCATGCTATTATCGGAGGAGCTTTATTTCATTTTTTTAAGTCAAAATTTACAAATCTTTTAAGGGGAGGATTACTAATTATTCCTGGATTACTTCTCGTTTCTATCACTTACATATTCGCATTTAATAATGCGCCAATAGATCCTTTCGTATCTAATAATAAAGTACCAATCGAACCCGCCAAATTTGGTGAAATAATATATATTCTATTTAACTACTTTATGGTTGGTATACAGGTCTTTTTTATTGTGTTAGCCAGCTATTCTGTTGGACAATGGAGTATTTCTAAACTGAGCTTGGATTTAAAACCAGCAAGCAAAACTGCCATATCGATCGGGACGGGCATCATGATTGTGGTTATGATCTCTTTCGTGTTAGGCATATTCAAGGTCTTATATTGGTTTACTTTAGGTCCAATACTATTGGCCTGTCTTGCCATAGATTATAAAAGCAATCTTCTATTTATTAAAAACTTGGTAATAGAACCTATAAAGCCATCTAAATACTTAGGTTTTATCGGAGTAAGTAGTATGCTACTCTTACTGTTTGTTGTGCAGTTGAATCTTGCACAAAATATGAGTCCATTTCCTAAAGGATTCGATTCCTTGGCTTTGTATGTAAATCTTCCAACTATCATAAACGACTATCATGGTTTGGTAAGAGGCTATCAGCCTTACAACTGGTCCTTATTTATGTCCTATGGCCTGGTGCTATTTAATAGCTTAGAGACTGTTTTAGCCTTATCCTATGTGGGAGGTATTTTGTGCCTTGTAGCGCTTTACGCTCTAGGCAAAGATGTTTTGAAGATGAATCAGAATTACATTCTATTGGGATTACTTATTTTCTATATAATTCCTTCTGTTGGCTTTCAAAGTTTTCAAGAACAAAAAGTTGATCTAGGCTTACTCTTTATAGCTCTTTGTTTGATTCTTCTGTTATTTGCTTGGATTAAATCCTTACCTCTAGATGGGCAAAAAGAAGATATCGAAAATCAATCATTTAGCTTGCGCTCTTTTTTAAATCCTTATCTGATATTAATGGGCTTAATGACAGGTTTTGCCTTTGGAATAAAACTTACGACACTCTTTTCTTATTTTTCTATAATCGCAATAATGTGGTTTTTAGAATTTGGGTTTTTAGGGTTTTTAGGCTCATCGTTTTTGTGCTGTTTTGCTATCCTTTTGGTCAAACTAGATGATATGAGTGGTATGCGCCAATATCATTTAAGTGCCAATTATGTACAATGGATTTTATTAGTTATTGGTCTTGGGGCCTTTGGATATCTTTTTCTAAAGTCAAATAAGGGATTTTTTAGAGTCATTGGATTTAGTCTTGTGTATACGATTTTCTTTGGAGTGATGAGTGTGCCGTGGATAGCAAAGAACTATATCGATTCTGACATGACACTTTCCTTCAAATATTTATTGAATGGAAAAACGAATGCACCTGCTGCGAATCTAAAATATCTAGATAGAAAGTATAATCAGCAACAAAAAGGAAACTAACATTAAGATTAAAAAAGAATGAACACTAGATACTACATATCTTTTAAGCGAATCCTTGCTTTGTCAGGCCTTTTTTTAATATTGGTTTCTGCAGCTATAGCCCAAGAATCTTATGAGAATAAAGAAATAGATGGAGCGAATGCAGTTCGAGAAGAAATCCAAAGGTATATGGGATATGAACCTTTGCTTCCAAGATATTTAACTTTGCCATACGATACTTCGACAAATACAAATGTCAATGCACCATTTGTCAATATTGGCTATCTATTTATGGCTTTAATCCCGATTTTGTTCTTATTTGGTTTTAGGCATAAGCCTTGGTTAGGCATGCTCTGTATGTTTTTGTTTTTAGCTTTACTTTTCATTTCAGTAGGTAATGGAAAGTTTGTGCACAACGGTATTGCAATAGATTCTGAAACCTTTGCTACCGAATATTCAAATGTTGGAATCAATAGTTTTCCTAGTAACCTAGTTGCTCCAATATATAGGTCGACAAGTCGCCTTTATCGTCCTCTTAATAAATTTTTCACTCAGAAATCTGGGAATGCGGATAGTATAACATATCCTTTTCTATTCTTGATGTTTGGTCTAATGATTTTCTTAATTCGTCAACGAACTTTGGAACATAAAAATGAAAAGAAAATATTTATTCTTTTTATATCATTCTTCACATTCATGTGGTTATTACTTACTGCTGGGATTATTTGGTATGGTTATCCAATGATTGCCATGAGTATTCTAGTCATCTTGTCAAGCATCAATCCAAAAAAGAATCCATCAAAAAATCTTATATCATCGCGTTCTAAACAGATCTTAGTATTAGGTAGTATATCTATTTTCGTGGCTCTAGGCTTGTTTTATAGGTTGTCAAACTATGCGCCAATGAGTAATGCAGAAATGGGAAAATTATTGTTTGATGTCGGTGAGCTGCAGTATCAATCTGGTAGAAAAAACAAACAGGATGTATTGAATGGATTCTTTCCAGGTGGATTCACCGATGCGATACAAAAGGTAAATCTAGACGAATCGCAAATATATGCTGTAGGTACAGTCTTACCTTTCTTTGTCACAAAAAATGATAAAAGGGTCTTCAAAGACAACCAATTGCAGAATTTTGAGCGTTTGAGGACTCACTACAAGGATAAAAATACACTAATTGAGGTATTGAAATCTGGAGGATATAAGTATATCTTTGTAGACTTGAACACTTATACTATAGACCGTACCCCTGAAAAAACATTAGTTAAAAAGTATAGAGAGTTTATGCGGGTTTTATACCAAAATCCAAAAGTTGCTCTTTTGGCTACTGATCGTCAAATAAATACTTCCCAAGATTCCGATAACCCAAAAATTGAATTTGGTGTATTTGAAGGAAAGCCAACATACGATGGTAAATATGCTATATTCGAATTGCTTTGAAAATTGATAGATAAAAAACAAATACAATAATCCTCGCTTGCTTGAACAGTATTCATATATCGTAATTCCTGCAAAAGATGAATCCACTCGGATTGGTCATGTATTACATGCATTAAATACTCTTAACTTTACCAACGTTGTAGTGGTAGACGACGGAAGTACTGATAATACGGCTGATGTTGCTAAAAGCTTTGGTGCTCATGTGATTGTGCACCCTATAAATATGGGTCCTGGAGCAGCTACTCAGACAGGCATAACCTACGCCTTGGACCAAGGTGCAGAATTTATAGTCACTATAGATGCAGATACACAACATTTTCCAGGTGATATAAAACCATTACTTGAAGGCATTATAGAACACAATGCTGATATTGTAATTGGAAGTCGGTTTTTAAAGGAAAATAATATTCCTTTGACTCGTATTTTTTACAACAAGATTGCAAATGTAGTTTGCTATATGGCAACGGGTATATTTTTGACCGATAGCCAATCTGGAATGAAAGCCTTCACGGCTGAATTTGCTAGCAACTCTAAATTATACCATAATGGTTTTGAGTTTTGTATTGAGATTATTCGTAATATTCGTACAAACAAGGTCAAGCATGTAGAGCTGCCAATAAGAGTACAGTACACCGAAGAGACCCTTCAAAAGGGTCAAAACCTTTGGGTTGGTTTTCAAATGCTAGGCCGTATTTTTAAGATCTTCTAATCAAGTCTACCTTTTTTCTGGTTATCCTATTTCTGGTTTAGTTTCTTGTCCATTTCTTTTCAATCTATTTTACTACTTTTCTAGGCTACAAATAGTCTCTAGACAGGATAAATGCGCGAAGGATCGTAGCGATATGAGGTGCCATCGAATGCCTATGGGCTAAGGAGTGGTGCAGGCTCGGCGAGGTACGAGCAGAGACAAAGCACGACTATAGTCCCATCGCATAAGAGGGTATCGAGTACAAGTGAAGAGCCTGGCCCTATGGAGAATGGCCTGCGGGTAGACATGGGGCGCGCCCAAAACATATTTATCGAATATAGCCTATAAAAAATAGCTCTCTTGAAACATCCAAGAGAGCTTTTGAAATTGAGAGAAATTTCACATCTCTATTCTAACCTAATCAAATATACTCCATCATATCCTAGCAGAAAGAGCAAAATAATTCAATAATCAGAATTCAGAATCCTATTTTCTTACTCCATTGTTATTGACTACCTTTGCAAAAAATTATTCCCTCACAAGATTAATCAGTGATATGTCATTGAAAAAAGTAAAATCCGCGCTAATTTCTGTTTACCACAAAACAGGGCTCGAAGAAATACTGCAAGAACTCAAAAAACAAGATGTAGTCATCTATTCGACTGGTGGCACACAAAAATTTATAGAAGCACAAGGCGTTGAAGTGCATGCCGTAGAAGCGCTGACCTCCTATCCTTCTATACTAGATGGCCGAGTAAAGACCTTACACCCTAAAATATTTGGTGGATTGCTGGCTCGAAGAGAAGAAACACATTTGGCACAGCTTGCCGAATACGATATTCCTGAAATAGATTTAGTGATCGTAGACCTCTACCCTTTTGAAGAGACGGTAGCTAATACAGATGATGAAGCTACCATTATAGAAAAGATAGATATAGGTGGAATCTCACTTATACGAGCAGCTGCTAAAAACTATCAGGATGTAGTAGTTGTACCCTCTCAAAATGAATATGCACGCCTGCTTGAGGTGCTGAAAGAAAAAAATGGGTTTACAGATAAGGAGGATAGAAAGCAGTTTGCTAAAAAGGCCTTTGAGGTTTCCTCTCATTATGATGTGGCCATCTTCAATTACTTTGCCGAAGGAGATGAACCTAGCGTATTCAAACAAAGTGTGTCTCCAGCCCAAGAGCTTAGATATGGTGAGAATCCGCATCAGAAAGGTATTTTCTACGGAGATTTGAATGACTTATTTGAGATACATGGAGGTAAAGCTCTGTCATATAATAATCTGGTGGATATAGATGCTGCTGTAAGCCTTATGGCAGAGTTTAAAGAGGCTGAACCTACTTTTGCTATAATGAAGCATACCAATGCTTGTGGTCTAGCCACTCGTGAAAGCATACTTGAAGCTTGGCACGCAGCATTGGCTTGTGATAACATTTCTGCCTTTGGGGGCATCTTGATATCCAATAGACCAATAGATGAACCTACGGCTCAAGAAATACATAAGTTGTTTTATGAAGTCCTCATAGCACCTGGTTTTGATGATGATGCTATGGCGCTTTTAAGTCAAAAGAAGAAGCGTATACTGATGTCTATCAAGCATTGGAATTTGGAAAGCAAAATGCATAAAAATCTATTGAATGGCGTATTGCAGCAAGATCGTGATGGAAAGGTTGATATTTCTTCAGAATTTAAAATTGTGACAGAAACCAAACCGTCGGAAACACAGATGGCGGATCTTGAATTTGCTAGTATCTGCGCTAAGCATTTGAAATCAAATACCATTGCATTGGTAAAAAACAAACAGATGATAGGGATGGGATGTGGCCAAACTTCACGAGTAGATGCATGTATACAGGCCATTGCCAAGGCCAAGCAATTTGGGTTTGAACTGGAAGGTTCGGTGATGGCCTCTGATGCTTTTTTTCCTTTTCCAGATTGTGTTGCCATTGCGCATAATGCAGGAATTCGTGCGGTTATCCAACCAGGAGGGTCTATCAATGACAAATTGAGTATAGAGTACTGTAATGAAAATGGATTGCCTATGGTAACGACAGGTACAAGACATTTCAAACACTAAACAGCTATCCCTAGGCACCAGAAAATGAATTTGTGCATCGATATAGGAAATACAAGAAGTAAATACGCCATTTTTGTCCAAGATAGCTTAGTTAAAACTGGAATATGGGATAAATTTAATGTCTCTAAACTGCGTCAAATACAAATAGAGTATCCAGAGATACAACGTATCATCATCAGTACAGTCA
>CAYZUW010000257.1:0-6279 GCA_964481325.1 uncultured Saprospiraceae bacterium | reverse complement strand
GTACTAGAAGTATACATACTAGCCATACCCATTGCAGCCTCCATCCCATCTTCATCCATACCTTCGAAAGTAGCGTATAGCATTTCTTGCATAATTTCCTCGTATCCCGTAAATATAAATGAATAGAAAACATAGGTCCATACTGCAGTAATAAGGCCGTATATCAAGGATGTTCTAAGACCTGTCCCTACTGCTTGTCCAAAACTAATCTGGCCTCCTCTGTCGTTCTTATAGTCGTCGATAGATTTATAAACACAGAAAACAGCGATAGCTATACCTAAAATACTTGCTATAGTTCCGACAGTACTAAACTCTCCAGTTAATGCCGCTTCTAAGGAGCCAGACAGATACTGTCCCAATACTATTGCTACTCCAAGCAAGCCCCAAATAACGCCATATTTCAAAGCTGGTGTCCAAGGAGATGCGTTGTGATTGATTTCAGAAATGTTTTGATCTAACATAGTTTGTGGTTTTGTTTCGTGTATAATGAAATGAAATATACTCGAATTTGTAGAATTTATAAGAAATGAGAATCAATTTTCTACCAACACCCCATTATTGTATACCGAAAACACCTTTCCTTTCAGTTTTTTACCCACAAAAGGAGAATTTTTACTTTTTGATTTGAGGTTATTTTTAGCATATGTCCATTCTTCAGTGGGACTAAATATGCAAAGATTTGCTGCTGTGCCCTCTTTGATTTCTGGCACTTCCATTCTAAATACCTTCCTCGGAGCAATAGCTAACTTTTCTACTACATCAGCTAAAGTAAACTTGTCTGATACCAAACGGAGCAATAAAGGAAATAGTGTCTCGATCCCTGTAGCTCCAAAATCAGCATAGGGAAATTCTACTTTTTTGGCTTCTTCTTCCAGTGGTTGGTGATTGGATGATACCAAATCGATTACCCCAGAAACAAAGCCTTTGATCAAGGCACGCTTATCTCGTGCTTCCCTTAAAGGTGGGAAAACCTTATAATTGACATCATACTGCTCCAATGCTTCATCGTCAAAACATAAATTCATAATGGGCACTGAAGCACTGACCGAGAGTCCTTTCTTTTTAGCTGATTTGATAAGGTCAACTGATCCAGCAGTAGATATATTGGCACAATGCAACCTTGACTCTGTATACGCACAAATGTCAATGTCTCTTTTAAGCATGAGCTCTTCGGCAAGATTAGGCAATCCTGGTAAACCAAGCATAGTACTTACTTTACCTTCGTGTATTTGTCCATCGCCGCTAACACTCTCGTCATTGGGTTGATTATATACTAGACCATCAAATGTTTTTGCATAGTTTAGCGCTCGCTGAATGAGTCCACCACTTTGGACACTATGATTGCCATCAGAAAAGGCAACCGCCCCCGCCTCGTGCATATCTATAATCTCTGCTATATTCTCCCCTTCCCCATTCACGCTTATGCTACCCATCGGAAGAATACTGACTGCAGAATTTTTATTATTGCTCTGTATAAAAGCCACTTGTGCTTTATTATCAATGACTGGATGCAAATCTGGACTAACTACCACACTCGTAAAACCACCATTGGCTGCAGCGGCACGTATGCTGTCCAAAGTCTCTCGGTGTTCATATCCTGGTTCTCCACACTGTGCACCTGTATCTACCCAACCGATACTTGCATAAGCATCAGGATACTCTAACACTTTTGCACCTTTCGTGGCTTTTATTTTGTCCGCAATTTTTTTGATGATACCCTTAGAAATAAGGAGGTCTACCTTTTTTTTAGGTATTTTTTTTGAGGGAGAAATAATACGTATTTGTTTATACAGTACGTCCATTCACAAGTTTTAAGGTCTTATACCAGTTGGAACTGAGATGCTCAAGAGACATATCAATCCACTTTCCAAAAACGCAAAAGTAAGACTTCTATAGCTAAGAAGATGAGTGCAAAAATAATGCACCAACGCCACAAAACTACTCCAGTACTTCTTTCCTTTATAAGCTCAGCGAAATTAGCATTCTTAGAAGAATCTACAATAGAAAAAGCAGGATTATTTTGTGTCATCTTAGCCAATCCATCTACGTTGATATATTGCAACTCAGATTCTCTTCTATCAAAATTATATCCAAATACGTTGAGGGGTTTACCTGCCTCTAAATATAAATCATAAAATCCAGCCTCTTTGATTTGATTGTTCATCCCCAGTATAACTTGTGAACCTATCACTTTTTGCTCAGGTATAAACTCTTCTTTTTCTCCTTTGATTTTATAGATTATTTCTGCGCCTGTTGATTTGTTGGCCTGATCTAGTACCTCGTCCTTCCCTATCGTATAAGCGATATCGTTGTTCTTAGCAGAAGAAATCGCCATTTTATACAACATAGGCACAAATATCTCCCCATTCTTTACCAGATCATTTTGATCCGAATTCAATGGACTCGCACATAAATATAGATGTCCTTGCCCCGTTCTATACTTTGCCAAATAAGTAGAGCCATCTCTATATAGCATCAAGGGTTCCTCTCCCCTATTTGAAAAACTCGACATGACAAAATTTGACTGCGTAACAGGTAGTTTAAATAGAGCGCTCTTCGTCTCAAAAACGTCCTTAAAAACAAACTCCTCGGTATTAATATTCGACACCTTTCGCTCCGTCTTTTCATTGACGCCCAATTGATTAGCAGGCACCCCATCCAAGAAAGCATTATAGCTCTGAACACTCGCAGAGGAAGCTGGAAACATCAGTACATTTCCACCATTCTTGATATACTCCGTAAGCTCAAATGTGAGCCCAGACGAAAGGCTTGTAAGATCATTGGTAACAAGGAGATCATAAGAGGCAAAAGAAGAATAGTCAATATTCTGAGAAGACTTATTGGTTATCTTAAAAGACTCTATACCATTGAATGCGGCATTTAAGAACCTATTATTAGCTGCTCCATTGATTACCAGCGTATTGATTTGCTCCGCGACGTTAAAAGTAAAATAGTAGGAATCGTCAAATTGTACAGGATAATCCGTAATGGTCAATTCCGCTTTATGCCAACCATTGCGCAGTATCGTCACATTCACCGTATCGGTTACTTCCTGGCCAGCAGGAATATTCATGGTTCCTACGGGTTTGATTTGCCCATCTAATTTTAAAGCCAATCGTACATTTTCCGCATCTTCTTGGCTATAATTTTTGATTTTTACTACGAGTGGGTTGGTTTGATTTTTCAACCTCACAGGCGAATCAAACCAACAGGAATCGATAGCTATATTTTTTTCCTGCACAGATTGCAATGGCAATAAGTTTACGGCAACTGAAGTATCTTGATAATTGTCTATATCCGTTATGTTCTTCTGAAAATCAGATATCAAGTAGGATACCATGATTTCATTATCCTGCCTAGTCTCTAGCGCTTGTTTTTGACGCACCATGACTTGGGATATCTTCTTTACGGAGGGAGTCACTTTTATTTCATCTATCAAGGCTATAGCATCTTCTTGACTCACCAATCTTTGATGCCGCCCCTCAAAATCGCCTGTTAGTATTTGGAAGCGATCCTCTACATTATAGGCAGCAACCACTTCTCTAGCCTGTTCTTTTGCTTTATCTAAAAGCGGCACATCTTGAGAAAGAGAACTCATACTAAAGGAATTATCCACGTACACGGCAACAGCCTTAGCCCCTTTCTTCACCTCTGTGTCCTTCGGTATAAAAGGCTGTGCAAAACCAAGCACTAATAGTCCCATAGCCAATAGACGAGATAGTAGCACGAGAAGATTACGTATTTTTCTTCTAGCACTTGTCTCTTCTTTGACCTCCTTTAGAAACTTGACATTGGTGAAGTACACCTTCTTAAACCTTCTGAAAAAGAATAGATGAATAATCACTGGGATCGCCAGGGCTAATAAGCCATATAAGAATGCTGGATATAAAAACTGCATATGAGCGCAAAAATAGAATAAAACACAAGGATTTATCAAAAATATATACGCTTCTGATGCTTATTTGTTGTACGCGCCCTATAATAGACATATACACGCTCAATCTGCATCAATTGTTTACATTGCATTTGGAGATAAGTCTCTTTTTCATCAATATTTTGGGCGTGTCGCTGCCCTATTTTATTCCATATTACAATTTGTAACAATAAATGGGGCAGCGTCGGGCTCCTCCAGGCTCGGCATTCGCCTCGGTATCTAGGCTGCCTTGCTGACATTCCGTTGCACTTCAGTCAGCACGGCAGCCTAGACACGGATGGCTAAGGCCACCCCCTTCCATATCCATCACGCATGGAGCTTTACTCTGCTAGGATTTATACTCCGGGAAGAGGTTTGGGGCATAAGATCATATACTCATTAGTTTTATCTATCGAAATCGGTAGCTACATAAAACTTTATTATACTTTGAACCTTATAGTACGATGTGGATTCAAAATCCACTTTATTACTGTACATTACGGATTTAATTTCTAGTATATTGAGTCCTAATCAAAACACAGGCTTCTAAGAAGATGAAATTATCGTATCGTGGATTCAAAGATGAAGACGAGTTTGTGCTCTCAGACCTTTCTTGCCAACCTTCACAAGACTTGCTGAATAAACAAGGATTCTATAAGATTATATGGAACCAAAGTGATAAAACAAATATCTCTATTGATAATTACAAGCTTAGTCTCCAAGCCCATGAAGTGGTCTTTTGTACTCCTCTCAACAAGGTGGAAATACCAATAGATAGTCAAGGCATATACGCTTTTATCTTCAACAAAGAATTCTTTTGTATTCAGACACATGACGACCAGGTATCCTGCAATGGTTTATTGTTTTTCGGTTCTGCACAGCCGCAGCATATTCAGCTCACAGAAACAGAATTAAGTCATTTTCAACTGATGCAAGAGCAAATCGAAGAAGACTTCCATATCAAAGATCATCTTCAGGGGGAAATGCTTCGTTCCTTATTGAAGCGCCTATTGATCATGTCTACTCGTATCATGAGCAATCACTTACCGGACAAGTCTATCTCCAAGGCACAGATAGATATCGTCAGACAGTTCAATATCCTGGTAGAAAAACACTTTAGAGAATACCACAAAGTGAAGGATTATGCCAATTTATTATTCAAATCGCCTAAAACACTTTCCAATCTATTTTTGATGTACAATGACAAATCGCCGCTCATGATGATAAATGAGCGTATTCTCCTAGAAGCCAAGCGATTGTTGCTTTATTCGGACAAATCTAGTAATGAAATCGCCGTAGAATTAGGCTATAAAGATGGAGGCCATTTTTCTAAATTTTTTAAAAAACACATCGGTATAACACCTATTCTTTTCAGGAAATCTAAGCTCGAAGAGATAAATTGATTTCATACTCAACGTAAATCGATTTGGGACAATTTATGCTAATTTATTTTGGCTAATATCAGCGAGTATTCACAACGCAGATAGTGGCCAAAATAAACAACAGAAAAGTCCCAAATTACTCTTCCTTGAGTATTTATGGGAAGAATGTACAATTAATAAGGAAACCTTGACCCATTTGAGGCTAAACCGGACTTTCATTGTATTGTTCTATTGCTGAACATTGAGTGCAATGAATGGACTCAATAATTACATTTTATAAAATAAATAATTTAACAATGAAAAAGGTATTTTCAATTACTTTGGCTTTTTTATTCTTTGGTTTCAACTTTTTATCTGCTCAAGTGACTCAGGTAAATCTAGAGCAAAAGAAAGGTGTATTCACACAAGAATCTGTTGTACTTGCAGCAGGTGACTACCAATTTAATATCTCTAACAATAATGTTGGACAAGAGGTAGGATTCGTTTTGGTTCCTAAAGGTATGTATGACGCGGACAAGCACATTAAAGAAGCGTATGTGACTGCTCCAGTGCCAAACAATAAGACTATGTCTACAAATGTAGTTTCTCTTGCTCCGGGTGAGTACGAATACTTCTGCCCAATGAATAAGACCCCTAAGTATACTCTAGTAGTAAAAGCTGGTGTAGAGACTATCACACTTGGTCAGGTTCCTGGTGACTTCAAAGTACAAGGCTTAATCGTTACAGAAGGAGAATACCAATTCAATATCGCGAACAATGGTGTTGATCACGAAGTTGGTTTCGTATTGGTTCCTAAAGGAATGTATGATGCAGAAAAGCACATCAAAGAAGCTTATGTAAAGGCTCCTGTTGCTAATGGATCAAGCTCTATGACTGGCATCGTAAATCTTACGGCTGGTGAGTATGAGTATTTCTGCCCATTAAACCCAACTCCTAAGTATACTATTACTGTTAAGAAGTAATTATAATAGTTTTATTAATAGT